>JAJFLD010000127.1 GCA_021772875.1 Ghiorsea sp.
TCTTCCCCACATATAATGTCATGGATACAGTGATTTTAAGCTTGAGGTTTGCTCTTGTTGTTGAGTCTGATGTGGTTTTATTGCCTTGATAGCTTGCAGCAAGGACTCACCTGACCAATTTTGCTGATCTTGGTTGCTGTACAAATAGGCATCCAAGCTCTCTAAAGCCGTATCTAAGGCTGTGGATTTACCTTTAAGAGGGTTGCTGCTTTGGCTTAGTATATCACCATGGAAAAATGCGGCAGCCCATTGTGGCAAGAGGCTTTTGGCTTGTGCGGCATCATTGTTTTTACAGGCTGTTTCTAGTGATTTTTGTAAGGTTTTTAAGTGTGCGTGCTTAGCCGTTTTTTGAGCTTGTAGCGCTTTTTTGGTTTGACGTTTTTGGCGAGATAACCACCAAAATAAAAGAGTGACCAACCATGCCAAAGCAAACAATAAAGCCGCACCCTTCCACCCATAGTTTTCGGCGGCGGCTGTAAGCTTAGGCATGTCATCTGCTTGCACATGATTTTCAGGAGCAGCTGTGGCATCGGGTGCTTGTTGCATGGGAGGCTGTGCTGTGGTCTGTGGAGGTGTGGTGGCTGGAACATTGGTAGCAGGCAAAACATCAATTACCCGTGCAGGAATCAACATGGTTTTGATTTCTTTGTTTTGGGTATCCCACCATTGAAGTGAAATGCTGGGCAGGGTCAGCTCACCAGCTCTGGTGGGAATCATGGCAACCTTTTCCTGACGCACGCCAATGATTCCCGTGTCATCATTTTGCTCGCTCATCACGGGTGTATCAGGGTATTGTTTGAAACCATCCAAATCTTGGGTGGAAAAGAGCGTGGGCAACTGGGCGGCAGTTAAACCTGTAGCGCGCAATTCGATGGTACGCGTCAAAGGTTCGCCGACTTTGTAGCTTGTGCTTTGGCCATCTGCCCAAAGCTCGCGTAAGCTTAAGTCTGATGCAGGAAGCCATGTTTTGGTTTTGTCCCAAGCTGCGGGTTTGGACAACACTTGTATGGTCAACGGTTCAGAGCTAACACGGACGGTTTTGCCATTTTGAGCAAATACACTGCTACCTGTGGCGATGCGACCTGTAAATTGTATGGCAGGTATGTTGAGCTGCCCATCTTGTTGGGGGAAAATAGCATACTGCCGCTGGGTTACAATAAATCTGCGTTGATCCACGACCGTTTCATAATTTTTATCGTCACCTAATTTTTTGAGTACAGCATGGGCAATATCAGGTTCGGTTAACTCTGCTTGTGAGAGATTAACAGCACGGAATAGTTTTACAGTGAGCAACAATTGGGCTTGTACATATACTTCGTGGCTCGAAGGGGTTACTTCTAAGAAAATATCGTTGCTGCTACGGCTTTGGCCTAAAGCCTTGGCATCAAGCACACGTAAAGTTAAGGGTTTTGTTTGCATATTACCAAAGCTAATAGCGGGTATTTCAAGCACGCCTACGTGTTTGGGCATTAAGGTTAGCAGCCATTGTTTGCTGCGGCTAAAACTACCGTTGATAATGCTGTAATTGCTGCTGTGGCTTTGGTTGAGGATTTCAAAGGATTGATTTAAGGGTGAAAAATCAGGGTCGTCATCCGTGCCACCTTCTGTGGTGATGGTTAAAAGCACAGATTCGCCAAAGTTGGCAATGTGTTGATCCAAGGATGCAGTGGCTGCGGCATTTGCCCAAATCGGTACGAATAACAACAAACATAAAAGAATAAGTCGCATACGTTTTACCATTGTTGAACTCCTGAATTTTGATTTCCTGATTGCTGTTGATACTGATATTTAAATTTGCGGCGCAACAAACCACCAGGGTCATCGGGGATACGACGTAGAGTTTGTTCAAGTGCGTGTTGTTCTTCAGCTTGTTGCAAGTCTTCGTCGGAAGGGACTTGTTGGGTTTGCGCTTCTTTTTTCTGTTCTTGTGCTTGTTTATTGGCTTGTTGGGCTGCTTTTTGGTGGTCTTTTTGCGCTTGCTCGGCTTGTTTTTTATCTTTTTCTTGCTGTGCAGCAGCCTGTTGTTCTTTTTCAGCAGCATTCTGTTGGGCAGATGGGGTTTGATTCTCTTGTTGTTGTGCGCTTTCAGATTTTTGCTGTTGCTCACTTTGCTGCTTATCTTGTGATGGTGAGCCTTGTTGATTTTGCTTATCTTGTTGTTGTTCTGCGTTTTGTTGGCCTTGATCTTTTTGTGGCTTGCCCGACTGATCTTGCTCTGATTTGTTTTTGTCTTGCTGCTTGTTATCTTGTTTTGAGTCTTGTTGGTCTTGGTTCTTTTTTTGTTGCTCAGACTTATCTTTATCTTGCTGTTTTTTCTCTTGTTCTTGTTTTAATTTTTCCACCAATTGTTTATTGGCCAAAGCATCTTGATGTTTGGGGTCTTGTTGCAATGCCTTATCATAAGCTGCGATGGCTTCATCTAAGTGGCCAAGCTGTGCCAAGGCATTGCCTTGATTATACATATCATCGGCTGTTGGCTCTTTGATGGCGGATAAATTTTTGAGGGCGGTTTCATAATCCTTATTTTTATAAGCTGCAGATGCTTTCCATGCAGGGTTGGTGAATGTTTTTTCTGCTTGGGCATAGTTTTTTTGCGTCATCAGTGCTTGGCCTTGCTGATTGGGGGTTTGCCACAAGTCTGACCAGCTGTTGGCCTCAGCAGGTTTTGTTTGTATCACCAAACATAATCCCACCACCAGCAGACCACGGCGGAATCCGGGCAAGACCAAAAGCAGTAGTACAAGCAACAACCAAGGGCCTTCTTCAAACCATTGATCGGAAGTTTGATCGCTTTTTCCTGCCTTGTCGGTGTTAAACATCTGGGCCTGTGTATCATGCAATAGGGGTTGGATATCCGCATTGTTAAGCGTTAAATCATGGTAAGTACCATGGCCTAAGCTTGCCAATGTTTTTAAACGCGAAATGTCCAATTTAGGAATAATAATATTACCGCGGTTATCGGTGAGGAAACCACCGCGCGGTTGAGCAATGGGCGCACCAGCTGCGGTGCCAACACCAATCACGCTAAGGCGATGACCTGCATGGGTGAATTGTTGAACTGCCGCATCAGAAAAGGCATCGGAATCGGTGAGCAGTAGCGCTTGACCATGCAACACACCTGCTTGGGCAAACAAGGCTGCAGCTTTGTGCAAAGCGACATCAATTTGTCCACCTTGGGCGGGCATAATATCAGTGCTTAAACCTTGGAGCTGGGATAAAATGGTTTCGCTATCTTCAGTGAGTGGGGTGACCACAAAAGCAGAGCCTGCAAAAACAACCAAGGCCGTTTGCCCTTCTTTTCTTAAGCGTAACAAGTCAGTGAGTTTTTGTTTGGCACGCACCAAACGATTGGGTTTGATGTCAGCTGCATCCATGGAACGCGATAAATCAAGCAATACAATCAAAGCACTTTGCTCTTGGTACATGGGTTGAGGCATCTTTTTCCATACAGGACCTGCCAAAGCAATAACAATAAGTAAGCTTGCCAGCAAAGCCAGCCAGTATGATTGTTGTGATGATGGCTTGGTATCGCCTACTTTTAAGTAAGCCAACAATGCAGGGTCGCACACTTTCTGCCATGCTGAGAGTGAGCTTTGTTTTTGTTTGAGCTTGTACAATATCAGTAAGAGCGGCAGCCATGCGAGCAACATCCATGGACGCAAGAAGTGGAAGTTTGCAATGAAAGTATCCATTATTTTTTCCTCAACAATAACAAGCCTAACCCAATAACCAACATCAAGGCGGCAAATAATGGATAGACAAATAAGGCGCGGATAGGGCGAAAGGTTTGGGTTTCGCGGGCGACGGGTTCGAGTTTGTCGATGGCGGCATAGACTTGTTTTAACTCATCACTGTCGTGGGCTCTAAAGTATTTACCACCTGTTTGTTCCGCGATATTGCGTAACATGGTCTCATCCAAATCGGCAGAAGGGTTGATGGTTTGGCTACCAAAAAAGGATGCTACGTTTAGCGCAGATGCGCCAATGCCAATGGTATAAATGCGTAAGCCAATTTTTTTGGCAAGTTCCACACCTTCTTCGGGCTTGAGCGCACCTGCTGTATTGACGCCATCGGTGAGCAGAATCAATACCAAATCAGATGCATTCTTGATGCCTTGCAAACGTTTGACAGCCAAACCAATAGCATCACCAATGGCTGTTTCCTTGCCGGCAAGGCCAATGGCAGTTTCATCTAAAAACATATTTACTGTTTTGCGGTCAAAGGTGAGCGGGGTTTGTAAGTAGGCTTGTGAACCAAATAAAATGAGGCCCACTCGATCACCTTCACGGCGAGCGATGAAGTCGTGTGCAATGGCTTTGGTGGCAGTGAGGCGATCCACTTGCTGACCATGCAGGGTGAAATCTTGCATCTGCATACTGCCTGATAAATCAACAGCCATCATCACATCACGGCCACTGCGAGCAACGTCGATGGGTTCACCCATCCATTGTGGCCGAGCAGCTGCCAACAACAAACAAATCCAAGCCAACCAAGCCAAGATAAGCAAGAGCTGCTGTGAGACTTGCCGCTTTTCTTGGTTGCCACTGGCAAGGCGTAATTCATCAGCAAAAGGAATATATAAACCACCATGTTGTTGCTGCGCTTGTGCTGGCCAAAAGCGGCGCCACAACCAAGGCAATGGCAGCAGCAAGAAAACCCAAATCCAGACAAATTCAAACATGTTGTTTTAACACCTGTGTCACCCATTGTTGGCTTAAATCAAGCAAGACTTGAACATCATGGTTCATGTCTTGGCTGGTTGGCGGTTTATAGATGCTTTCATTTAATAGTGCTGCGATTTCAGGCGAGCTAAAGCAGGGCTGGGGTTTATCGTTTAACCATTGCTGATCAAGAAAGCTTAACCAATCTTGGCCTATCAGACCTGCGGTATGTTGTTGGGCAAAAAGCGTGAGCGCAACGCGCCTTAAGAAGGCGGAAGTGGCTTGTAAACACGCTTGGACATCGCCATCTTCAGCATAACTTTGTTGTATGTGTTTTAAATGTTCAGTAATGGATGATGTTAAAACGAGCTGTGTTTTTTTGGTGCGTTTCCAAGCAAGTATTTTGGGTAGCAGCCAAACTACAAACACAAATACAAAGACCACCAACAAAGCCAGCAGCAACCACCAACCTAAACCCAGATCCCACCAAGGGGCGGGTGCTGGCAAATGGATGTCTTTTAATGCGGCAAGGCCTGCGTTCATATCGCCCATAATTGCTCTCGTATGCATTGGTTTATATTTTCATGGGTAGCCACTTCAAGATGGTGAATGCCATGGTGTGATTTTAAGGTTTCAATTTTTGTGAGCTGTTGCTGGTTTTGTTGCAGCATATGCTGTTGTAATTTTTGATTGGAGAAAACGTTGAAATAGCTTTTGCCATCAAAGACAGGGTAGATACCCGCTTGAGGAAATTGCCGCTCTAAAGTGTCGTAAATAGAAATTAAAACCACATCATTATGTCTGGCCAATTGGGTTAAATCAGCAATGGCAGCATCATTCAGACCGCGAAAATCACTAAGCATATAAATCAATGTGCCGGGTTTACATACTTTGCGTAAACGTTTGGTTGTTTCATGAAAGGGGATGTTGTCGTGGTGTTGATGGGGTTGTTGCCAAGCCGTGGACTGGCAGCAGCGGTGTAAAAAATGCAATACACCTTTGCGGCCACGGGTGGGTTTGATTTCGGCATGATCGGTGTCTGAAAACAATAAACCACCCAATCTATCGCCATGCGAAATGCTGTGCCAAGCCAATAATGCAGCAGCTTGGCTGGCCACAACTGATTTGAGCGCACCACGCGTGGCAAAAAACATGCTCTTGCGATAATCAAGGCAAATCAGTACGGGGCGCTCACGCTCTTCGCGATACATTTTCACATGGGTGCTGCCTTTGCGTGCGGTCACCTTCCAATCAATGCAACCGACATCATCGCCAGGTTGATAAATGCGTACTTCATCAAATTCCATGCCGCGACCACGCAAGCGCGACAAATGTGCGCCACTCATGGCCGAGCGAATATGTTTGCGGCGCACGGCAAGGCCAGCGATTTGTTTTTGTAGGGCAATCAATTGGTTGAAGTCCAATTGTGTTGCTGGATTTAAGGGTACACCTTGACTCATCAGACTAACCTTTAAGGTACTGCAACCTGCGCAATCAGCTGGGTAATCACTGCATCAGGGGTTAAACCTGAAGCTTCAGCTTCGTAATTGAGTAATAATCGATGGCGTAACACATCATAAGCGACATGTTGAATATCTTCAGGGGAGACAAAATCACGACCAGCCAGCCATGCGTGGGCACGGGCACAGCGATCCAAAGCAATGGTTGCCCGAGGGCTTGCGCCATATTGTAAATGTTTGACCACGCCTTGGGTGGTGTGGTTGGAGCGCGTCGCCATAATCAATTGCACCATGTATTCCTCTAGTGCATCTGCGACATACATGTCCAAGGTGGCTTGGCGTGCTTGTTGTAAGACGGCTTGTGTCAAAATCACTTGTGGTGTGGCGGCAGTGGTTGTCGCAGCTTCAGCACGGGATAAACGTAAGATTTCTTTTTCTGAAGCGGCTGAAGGGTAATCAATGCTCACATGCAATAAGAACCTATCCAATTGGGCTTCAGGTAGCGGATACGTGCCTTCTTGTTCGATAGGGTTTTGGGTTGCCATCACCAAAAACAAGTCAGGTAAAGGGTAACTTACGCTGCCTACGGTGATTTGGCGTTCAGCCATAGCTTCTAACAACGCAGATTGTACCTTGGCAGGCGCACGATTGATTTCATCGGCCAATAATAAATTGTGAAACATCGGCCCTTTTTGGAAATGGAAACTGCCATCTTGGGGACGATAAATTTCTACGCCTGTTAAATCCGAGGGCAATAAATCGGGGGTAAACTGCACCCGATGAAAATCACCTTCGATGAAGTCGCTTAACACTTTAATGGCGCGTGTTTTGGCTAGCCCCGGCGCACCCTCAACCAATAAATGACCATCGGCCAACATGGCAATCAACAATTGATTTGCCAAATGGGATTGTCCGATGATTTTTTGTTCTATGCTTGTTTTTAAGGTTTGAAAAATGGCTAAAGTTTCCACGATAAACTCCAAAGTCTTTTTGTTTCTGTGATGTTAGATCGTTCCAATGGGGCGCTATTTAACGCCGCTAAGATGAAAAGTAGATGAAAAGATTTCACAGCAATTTAGGCATGGGTATGTGCGCACTTCGTTAAACTTATAGCTCATGGCATCACTTCTGATTTGTTGCGCTGCCAGAGATAATACATCAATGGCGTCACAAACAAAGTGAGTATGGTTGCAGCAATAGTACCAAAGGCCATGGACACACCCAAACCACCAAACACAGGGTCTGAGATCATGATAGATGTACCTGCAACCACAGCAAGAGCAGTTAATAAGATAGGGCGAGCGCGCACAGCGCCTGCTTCAAGCACGGCTGTTTTTAAATCATAGCCTTGTTTGCGGTAATCAAGGATAAAATCGATGAGTAAGGTCGAGTTTCGCACCACAATACCTGCCAGCGCAATCATGCCAATCATGGAAGTTGCAGTGAAAGGTTGCCCGGTAATCCAATGGCCTGGGAAAATACCAATCATGGTCAGGGCAGTGGGTGCCATCACCAGCATAGGCAAAATGAATTGACCATAATATGCCACCATCAACAGATAAATAAGCAGCATGGCTACGATAAAGGCAGCACCCAAATCACGAAACACATCAAGGGTTAAACGCATTTCTCCATCCCACAGCAATTGGTAACCAAAGGTATCATCGGGCTGGGTATCGGTGAAACGCATGCCCCCTGTTTTTAAGGTGGTTTTTGGTAATATCTCTTTGCCATCGAGTTGTGCATCTATATCAAGCAAAGCATAGACTTGCGAACCTTGTTTGGGTTCGGCACTTACATAACTGACAGGATGACCATCTTTGCTGAAAATAGGATTTTTAACAGTTGTGGTCTCAACGCTGGCAATGGCAGATAAAGGTATGGGCCCTTGCGGTGAGCTGACATAAACCTGATTTAAGTTTTCTGCATTGATGCGTTTGGAGCGTGGTAATTGCACATGCAAATTCACTGAATGGCGCTCATCTTCCATGTGCACAGCACCAAAATTGTAGCCTTGCAAGAAATCACGCAGTGCTATTTCCACTTGCTGTGTGACTACGCCAACACGCGCAGCTTTTTCTTTATCCACTTTGATATTGAGTTGGGTTTGTGTTGCACCTATGGAGTCATCAATATCCACCACATCATATGTTGATGCAAAGGTTTGGTGTACTTGTTGGGCAATTTTTTTCTGTGTTGCGTAATCAGGGCCATAAATTTCAGCCAACAATGTTGCCCGTACAGGTGGGCCTGGTGGATCTTCAACCAACTTGATAGAAGCCAAGGGATTGGCAGCCAAAACAGGTGCCAATTGCTTGCGTAATTGCAAAACAATCTCAGCAGAGCGAATGCTGCGTTGATGTTTGTTGCGTAGATTCACCCGAATTTCACCCAAATGCGGTGCTTCTCGGAATAATGCGGCACCACGTAAAATACCATTGAAATCAATGGGCCCGCCACGGCCAACAAAGGTTTCATAGTCTTTGACCATGGCATGTTCGCGCAATACATTGCCCACTTCGCGAGCTACGCGATCGGTATCTTCAAGGGTTGAGCCTTCAGGTAAATCAATGGTGATATTGAATGTATTTTGATTGCCTTTGGGCAGCATTTTTAATTCAACGGCCCCTGGTGTTAATGGGCCATTGATCCCAGCTGGGCGCACAAACTGCCAAAGTGGTTGCAACATAGAGCCGATAAACAATACAGCAATCACCAGCCAAAAAATCGCTCTCACCTTTGTGTTTGAGACCAGAGGTGTAGCCAAACGCATATAGGTGCTGTGCACCCAATCTTTGGGGCTACGATCTTGTTCTTCCATGGTGGGTTCTTTGATTTTACACGGCAGCCAACGTTGGGCCAACCAAGGGGTAAAAGCGTATGCCACAATAAGTGATGCAGCCATGGCCAGTGGGGTATTGAAGGGAATAGGTGCCATATATGGCCCCATCATGCCCGTGACAAAAGCCATAGGTATAAAAGCAAGAATCACGGCAATGGTTGCCACAATGGTGGGTTTTCCCGTTTCATTGGTAGCGCGAATAATCAAATGCGCTTTATCCGATAAATTGTGCACACCTTTATGCAAATGACGGTGTATATTTTCAATCACCACAATGGCATCGTCGACAAGTAAACCTAATGCCAGAATCAGTGAAAATAGGGTGATACGGTTGATGGTTTGATCAGCTAAAAAACCAATAGCCAAGACAATGAATAAAATGAGAGGGATATTCATGGTGACAATAGCAGCTTCACGCCAGCCTAAGAATAACAGGAGAATGATAATCACTGAGACAATGGCTATGCCCAAATGTTCAACCAGATAATTCACTGCCGCATTGGCTTGTTCACCTGAATCACGGGTGATATCAACGCGCACATTATTGGGGATAAAATCGCCTTTGAGTTCTTCGAGTTTGTTGGAGATGCGTTGGGTCACAAACACGGCATTGCTGCCGCGTTGTTTGGCCAAAGCAATAGACACCGCAGCAATTTCAGGCTCGTCAGCTGAAGCTGAGCCTTGTTCAGCTGAAGGGCCATAAGCAATGCGATGCAATTGCTCAGCTTGGGCGGGGCCATCGATGATGGTGGCAATATCGCGCAAATACACGGGTTTATTTTGATTATCACCTACAATCAAAGCACCCACTTCTTGGGCATTTTCAAGGTAACCGTCTAACCAAATTTTGGTGACGTGGTTGCCCCCCACCAGGCTACCCACAGGGCCACCTGCGTTGGCACTTACCAATACATTGTGCAGTTGATCTAAGGTAATGTTGTAACCAGCCATTTTGGCAGGGTCAATTTCAATGCGGATTTCATGGTCGCTACCACCGATAATGTCGGCAACGGAAACACCTTCTAAAGGAGCGAGCTGTTCACGCACGCGTTCGGCAAGGCGTTTGAGTGCCAAGTCGTCCAAATCAACCGATGATAAAGTCACTACCGATGCAGGCACTTCATCTACATCCATGGGTTTCACCAAAGGCTGTGATGCACCCGGCGGAATACGATCAAGATTATGCATGATGCGATCGTATAACTTCACCATGCTGTCTTCTTTATTGGCACCAACTTCAAACACCACCGTGACAACACCCACAGAACCCATAGCCGTGCCAAAGGTGTGATCCACGCCATGCATTTCACGCAAAACCATTTCCATGGGGCGTACGATAAGATTTTGTACTTCCTTAGGGCTTGCCCCTTGCATTTGAATAATCACATTTGCGGCGGGCACATCAATTTGTGGGTTTTCTTCACGCGGGGTGATGAACAAGGCCAAGACACCAATCAAGAGGATAAGTACGCTGATGATAGGGGTCAGATTTGTCTTCATCGACACCTGCCCTAATTTGCCTGCGATGTTGAGTGGCGCGTGATTTTTATCTTGTGATGCCATATTCATTGACCATGGGTTGTGCTTTGTACTTTCATGCCCGTTTTGAGATCGGGCTTGCCTGCCCAAGCAATGGTATCCAGAGCATGCAAACCAGAGACAACCTCAACAAGGTCATCGGTTTCAGTGCCCAAACGAATCAGGCGGTATTGTGCAATACCTTCTTTATTCACCACATACACCGCGTTCAAGTCTGAATGTGAAACGATGGTTTGTTTGGGAATCAGTATGGCTTGGCGTTGACCAACGCGAAAGCCAGCTTGGGCAAACATGCCAGGATGAATAGCGATGGATGCTGCCAAGGCTACTTTCACCAAAAACTGATGTGAAACAGGATCTGCAGCTTGCACAACTTGGCGTACAGTGCCTTCAAATGTTGTGTTGAGTGAGGGGATGGTGATGTCCACATTATCACCCTCATGGATTTGGCTGACATGACTTTCTGATACATAAGTGGACACCAGCAGGCTTTGGGGGTCTTCAATCACCAACAGTGGCGCGCCGGGCGAAGCCAAATCACCAATGCTCAAGTGTTTTTTAACCACAACCCCATGTACAGGTGAGCGTACTTCAGAATAACTTAATTGATTTTCTGCCCGCGCAACATGGGATGCGGCAACATCATAACGCAGTTGGGCTTTTTCAACCTTTTGGCTGCTTAAGGCACCAGCACTTTGCAGTGCCACAAAACGTTTTAAGTCTACTTCGGCATCGCTGAGATCTGCTTTGGCTTGAATCAGTGCTTGTTTGGCATCGGTGGGGTCAATCTTGAGCAAAAGTTGACCTACCTTGACTTTATCACCCTCGCGCACTGCCATGCTTTGGATATACCCTGAGAGCTGGGCGCTGATGGAAACACGATGATCCGATGCCACAGCCCCACTGGTGGTGTAATGCACAGGGATGTTTTGTGGTTGAATGCGCAGTGTATTGGCTTGTGTGGTTTGTACAGGGGCGACGAGCTGTTCGTTTTCATCTGAGCAGGCACTTAAACTTAAACCTATACTTATCAGTGCTGCCATAGTGACGTATCTTTTTACTGTGTTCATTGAACCACCTCTTCACTTAGTGTTCCTGCTGCCAAAAGTAGGGCAGCTTTTGCAATCATGACATCATATTTAGCACGAATCCATGATACATGGGCTGTATCTGCGCGTACTTGAGAGGCCAGCAATTCGGAGGTATTTTCCAAGCCTTGTTTGTGGCGCAAGGCTTTGATGCGCAGGGATTCTGTGGTTTGTTGGTATGCCTCATCTTCGCTTTGAAGCTTTTTCTTGGCGGTATTTAAGCTGCGCCATGCTTGATTGATTTCATCACGGATGTGTTGGCGTTTATCTTCTTGTTGCAAGGCGAGGGTGATGCGTGCTGCTTCGGCAGCGCGGATATGAGCTTGATCTGCACCACCTGCAAATAAGTTCATGCTTACGGTTAAACCAATTGCGGCATGGCCATTTTTAAGGCCAAGAGTTTGGCTATTCCATTCTTGACCAGCTGTTAGGTTGACTTGTGGTAGATAGGTTGATTCGGATTGTTGGCGAGCGGCTTGGGCAGCTTGTTCTTGTTGCGTGAGAGCGAGTAAATCAGCTCTGTTTTGAGCTGCATGGTCTAATAAAGTGGCCAAGGATTGCTTGATAGGTTGTAGCTTTGGCTCTTGCAGATTGCCTAAAGCGGCATCATGGCTTAAGCCCAAAATAGAGCGTAATGCTTCCATGCTATTGGCATATTGATTTTTAGCTTCATCGAGTGCCACTTGATTGCGCAAGACATAAACATGGGCATCCATCACATCACTTTCGATAGCCATGCCACGTTCTTTTAAAGCTTTGGCATCTTTAAGGCGTTGTTCAGCAGCGGCAACGGCACCCTCTTGGGCTTGCACTTGTGCCAAGGTTTGACGGGTTAATACGTAGCTGACAATGGTTTGATAAATCAATTGTTGTTGGTGAAAGGCCAGGTTGAATACAGATGCTTGGGCATTGGATTGCGCTTGATGGCGTGCTGCATACAAACCACCGCCAGAATACAAAGGCAAACGCAAGCCCAAACGTGATTGATAGTTGTTAACATAAGACGGGTTGTTTAATGCCGCAGGGTCAAAGGCGGCGGCATCGATGCGCTGTTGCTGCAAAATGGTACCAAAACTATTGAGTGGTGAGTTGGTGCGATAAAAACCAGTCGCCACATCAAGGCGAGGCATCAACGCCCCTGTTGCAGCATCCACTTGCGCTTGCACGCCTTCAACTTGGCTAGCGTTTGCCGCCAAAGCGCGGTTGTGTGTGAGGGCATATGCTAGGCTTGCTTGCAGTGTGGTGATGTTGTCTTGGGCATGGCCCTGAGGCACGAGCAACATCAAGCTTAGCAAGAGGGCAATGGGGCTCAAGCGTGATAAAGATACAGGCATAGACACTTCAATCTCCTTATGGTGATTCTTATGATAGCAGGACATGTTGCATCGGTAACATGTGAAACCGAAGCATAACTAACTTTATTACATTAGCAACTTCTAATGTAATGATATAAGAACCTATGAGAGCACCAAAGGTTCAATGTTAATGTGATTACTTTTGTGCAAATCCCCAAGAGAAGCTTGAGTGTAGCCACTGTCCACCTGCGATTCTCACGGCACGGTACATCAACCAAGCCAACAATGGGTGCGCACCATCGGCAAGCAGCTCTTGTTTGAAGATAAGATCGGCTTGTTGCCTTTCCGTTGTATTACCAAGTTCACCATATGCATATTTTAAGTCGTGTCTGAGGGCAATTTCAATCAAGTGCGGGATATGAAAGACTTTGGAAAAAAGTGTATCAGGCAATAGCGAAGCACCATCAAACAGCCAATCTTTATAGTGATGGGGGTTGGCCTTTAGGCGTTTGGTTAAAGGTATAAAGCCGTAGTGTTCACACAGTTTGATTGCACGTGGTGTAGTGATGGTATCGCCGATGTCTGGCAGGGCTGGCGTTGTAGTATTCATGGACTCTTGCTACATGTTACAACGCCAATTGACCAATTTTTCAAGAGATGGAGTTTGCATGATTGTCACCTGTTATAGGGTTGATGTTTAAGAATGTGATAGATGCTAAGCTGATATCACGAATCCCATGTTTGAAAGTCGACAAGAAGTATTAATACTTTAAGCTCCTTAATCCTATCAGGGTTTAGTCGCTAATAAAAAGGATGTTTGGATGCAAAAAAAACAAGGGGAAATACTGAAAAAACGTATTCGTATGGAGCGAATACAGATGCTGTATGCCAACTCAGCCGTTGTAAATTACAGTGTGGTGATTGTGGCCTTGGCTTTTGTTTTTATCTTTTGGGATACGCAATCGAAGGAAGTTTTGCTTGGTTGGTTTGGTAGTATTACCATACTTTCAATGATGCGTGCTTATATGGCTTATCGATTTTACAAAGCATCTCCAGATGTTGATTCCATCTTGTCTTGGGGATGGACATTTGCTTTCGCCTCGTTTCTATCAGGTATATCATGGGGTGTGTTAGCGTGGTTTGCGCTTGATTTTAACTCTGTATTTCACACATTAATTGTTATTACTACACTTTTTGCTATGACGGCGGGTGCATTAGGTTCCAATGCTGTATTTTTGCCTGCATATTTAAGTTTTGCGCTTCCTGTTTATGTGTTGTTGCTTGCTCGCTTAAGTATGGAAAGTGGTGAGGTTGTGTCCACGGGTGGGTTGGCCCTTTTATTCATTGTGATTTTCATTGGGTTTTCACGTCGGCATTCCCACTTTATAGGGGAGTCTATCTATCAACGCTTTGAGAATATTGAGTTGATTCAAGATTTGGAAGTGAAAAACGCTGAAGCTGAAAAGGCCAATGCTGATAAATCACGTTTTTTGGCTTCTGCTAGCCACGACTTACGTCAGCCAATTCACGCAATGGATTTGTTTGCTAATGCTCTAGAGCAGGAACTTCATACACCTAAACAGAAAGTGCTTTTAAGCAAAATGAGAGCATCTGTGGATGCTATGTCCAATCTACTTAATACGTTACTGGATTTGTCTAAACTCGAAGCAGGCTTGGTTCAAGTTGAACGCACGACTTTTTTGTTGGCACCCTTGTTTGAGAGATTGAAGGAAGATTTTTTACCGTTGGCTGCGCACAAGGGGCTAAGTTTTAAAGTCCATTTCGATTCTGAAAAGGTGGCCACACTGGCCATAGATTCTGATCCTATATTGCTTGAAAATATCTTAAGAAATTTACTCTCAAATGCCATTAAATACACAGCAAAAGGTTATGTTTCACTCGGCTGTTTGGAGCAAGAGGATACATGTTTCATTACTGTTGAAGATAGTGGCATTGGCATAGCTGAGTCCGAACAAACGCGTGTGTTTGATGAATTTTATCAGGTAGATAATCCAGAGCGAGATCGCAGCAAAGGCATAGGTTTGGGTTTAAGTATTGTGAAGCGGCTATGCACTTTGCTAGGTCATCATGTGATGATGCAATCATCTATAGGCCAAGGTACGCATTTTCAGATCACCGTAGCAAAAGCTGCTTTAGTGGAGCATCCTGAACCAGTATTGGAAAATAACGAAAACCTGACCATGACGGTGCTGGTCATTGATGATGAACAATCCATACTTGATGGTATGCAAGCTATGCTTGAAGGCTGGGGTTGGCAGGCACTGCTTTGCCAATCCGTCGAGCAAGCGCTGGTATTGCTAGAATCTTCGCCAAGCATTGATTTGATTGTCTCTGATTATCGTTTACAAGGGCAAGAGTCTGGATCAAACGCTATTCTCAGTGTGCGTAAAGCACTGCAGCAGCCAAATCTACCCGGAATTATTATTACTGGTGATACTCACCCAGCACGCATGAAGGAAATTAAAGGCGCTGGTTTTGAGGTGTTACACAAACCTGTTAAGCCGATGCAAATGCGAGCGGTGATGCAGCATCTGATGACTCAGGCCAAGTCATAACACTTATGTATAGTTTATAAAATACTGTTGCCTTTATTGGCAGCCTTGGCTCGGCTATTGACGCCAAGTTTACGGAGTAGTGCTGTGATATGTTTTTTAACAGTGCTATCGCTGAGTTGTAGGAGCTCGGCGATTTCTTTGTTGGATTTTCCTTCTTGCAATAAAGCCCAGACTTCTTGTTGACGTGGCGTAATTGCTTTGTCGTCATCGCTAAATGCGGCGATTGGGGTCACGTCGTGTACTTTGGCGGGGATATAACGTTCGCCAGATATGACCATTCGTATGGCGTTAAGCATAACATCACCAGAAGATGATTTAGGAATAAAGCCTAATGCACCAGCTTGTATACATGCTTTGATGGTATAGTTGGAGTCGTTTCCAGACATGACAATCACCGCTGTCTGGGGAGAGATGTCACATATGCGTTGGATGCTCTTTATATTGTTGATGCCAGGCATGTCCATATCAAGTAAAATTAAATCAGGTATTTGTGGTTGCTCGAAGTGACACTCGATTTCCGCACTATTCTGTGCTTCACAAACCGATACCTTTCCAAGCTGCTGCACCAGCAAAGCAATACCTTCACGAAATAATGCGTGATCATCAGCAATCATAATTTTCATAACGGCAAATTATCCTTAATGCAATGCGTTTGCAAATAGCACTTAAGTGCTACAACTAGCACCTATGGCCAATTTTACTTGTTTTGCCCACGGTTATCATACGCCGTTGTTCGCGTTAACAAATGCATCAAAGGATTTAACATGACACATCATTCAGGCACGACACTCAGTCAAAAAATTAAGCAACAAAGCGCCTTAAAGACACTTTGTGCTCAGGCAGTTGCCCAGCAGATTGAGGCGGGCAATGCCGAAGCAAGCCATCTTCGCAATCGTAAACGTCACCTTGCCAAACAGGTGCTAAAGAAGATTCCCACCGCATCAAGGCGCAGCCCACGCAAACTGTTGCATGCCGCCACCATGGTATTGGCAATGTGGGGTTTTGCAGGCATTGCAACACCAAACAGCGCAGAGGCAGCACCTGAGTATAGACACTTCATGCTGGAAGGTTTTAAAGTGAACAGTAATGCCGCTCCCACCTTTGCCGATATTGATGGTGATGGTGATCAGGATGCCTTTGTCGGAAATAGTGCTGGCACGGTGAAGTTCTACCGCAATAACGGCACAAATCTCGCGCCTGTATTTGCCGCTGATGTGGCGGGTAATCCGCTGGCCGCTGTTGCTGGGGGTTTCAACGCTATGCCGACCTTTGCCGATATTGATGGTGATGGTG
>JAJFLD010000128.1 GCA_021772875.1 Ghiorsea sp.
CTCATTGGCTCGCTTGATATTCTTTCCGAATCAGAGAATAAACGTGTCAAAGCGATGATTATTAATCGTTTTCGTGGCAATCTTGCTTTACTTGATGATGCACTGGTTTGGATAGAACAAAAAACGGGGCGACCTGTGGCAGGTGTGATTCCTTATTTGTCTTTGGAGTTGCCTGAAGAAGATGCTCCCTTTCGCCATATCAATGCAGATCGCTTTGATAAAACACAGCTTAATATTGCGGTGATTGCCTATCCGCGAATGTCTAATAGCGATGATATTGATCCGCTGGCATCCGAGACAGGCATCAATTTAAATGTTGTGCGTACGCCCCAAGATTTGCAACACGCGGACTTGGTTATCTTACCGGGCTCTAAACACGTGATTTCTGATCTCGCATGGTTACGAGAAGCTGGGTTTGTATCTGCGTTGGAGAGGCATTTGCGTTATGGTGGCAAGATACTTGGTATCTGTGGTGGTATGCAGATGTTGGGTTTTGCCATTGAAGATGAGGGTGTTGAGGGTGGTAATGCGCTGGGTTTGGGTTGGTTGCCGCTTTCCACCACCATGCGCGCTGAGAAAATATTGCGGCAGGTGGATGATGTGGCTCCGCGCTTTGCAAACACGCGCGTAACAGGGTATGAAATTCATCATGGTGAAAGCGATATTGATGAGGCATGGTTTCCATTTTCTGCGCGCTCTGATGATGGGCAGGTGTGGGGAAGTTATGTACACGGTCTTTTTGAACAGGGTGAGTTTCGTAAACTTTGGTTGGATGAAATAGGTTTTGCAGACAGCGATGCTTTGAATCAGCAGCAGCGCACACTTGCTTCTTTGGATGTTTTGGCTGACGCGTTAGAGCAAACCATCAACCCCGAATTATTGGCACCACTGCTACAAAAAAAGCGAAACCCATGACGCTGGTTCTGGCATTGTTACTGGAGTGGCTGATCGGTGATCCCCATTCGCGCTTTCACCCTGTTGCCTTGTTTGGTCGTTGGGCAAGCTGGTGTGAATCATTTTTGTATCGTGACAGGCGCAGCTATGGCTTGATGGGGTGGTTTTGTGTGGTCACTGTTCCTTTCTTTTTGCTCTGGCTTAGTCATACCTTTTTGGGCTGGCCTTTCGATGCATTGCTCATTTGGGTCAGTATGGGCTGGAAATCATTGTTTGAGCATGTGCGAGCGGTTCTTGATGCTAGCTCTGATACAGAGGCTCGTGATGCAGTTGCCAAAATTGTTAGCCGTGACACTGTGAAAATGAGTGGCAAAGATGCACGACGTGCAGCACTGGAGTCTTTGGCGGAAAATGCTTCGGATGCAGTGGTTGCTCCATTGTTCTGGTTTCTATTGTTAGGCCCGCTGGGTGCGGTGAGTTACCGTATGATTAACACCCTTGATGCGATGTGGGGTTATCAAAACAAGAGATATCAGCATTTTGGTTGGTGTGCAGCTAAGGTGGATGATGTTGCGAATTATTTACCAGCCCGAATCTCAGCATGGCTGATTTTAGGGGCGGGTGAAAGCGTAGCATGGTCTGTGATAAAGCAACAAGCACAAACACATGTTTCGCCCAATGCAGGCTGGCCTGAAGTTGCATTGGCCTATGCCGCGGATATCAAATTGGGTGGCCCAGTTAAACGTGAAGGCGTGATTGAAGCTCGTCCTTTTTATGGTGCAGATGTTGCAAGAGAAGTGAATGTTGATGCAGCACAGGATGGATTGCGTATTGTGATGCGCGCACTTTATATGGCTGCTGTTTTGACATGGGTTATTCATGTTGTCATCTAAGTTGTCGAACTATTTACCAAACGGTTTTCCACACGGTGGAGGCATTGAGACTTCAGCCAAGTTATGGGCTTGTGACGCGGCTGAAATTCTTGATTTATCAACAGGTCTGCATCCAGCAGGCAGTCCTGAGTGGTTTGCAAAATGGTTGGAGCAGCATGCATCATTGGTTGGGCATTACCCTGAAGTAAATGGTGAACCAGCGCGAAGTGTTTTGGCGGATGAGCTGGGTGTGCTCCCTGAAAATGTTTTGATGACAGCTGGTGCACAGGCGGTAATTGAAGTGATTTTTCAGGCCATGGCTTGGAAGTCTGTGGCTATTGAAGTGCCTTGTTACAATGAGCCGATTCGTTGTGCCCAGCGTGCAAGATGTCAGGTGTTTGCCTTTGAGCGCGGCGCTGAAAGATCGGAGCAGGGAGCGAAGGCAGAATGTTTATGGGTGACCAGTCCTTCAAACCCCTTTGGTGATACATCCGAGCTTAGCTGCACATGGGCAGGTGTTTTGGATGAATCTTATATGCCTTTTTCTCAGCGTAGAGACTTGGGTTTAATGGAGGGGTTGATACGCTTGGGGTCACTAACAAAAACCTTTTGCATCCCAGGACTTCGTTTGGGTTATGTGGTGGCATCCAAGATGCAAATTCAGCAACTTAAAGAGTGGCTGCCACCGTGGCCAGCATCCACATTGGCATTGCATGTGTTGCCACATTTGCTGGAGGAGTCAGACAAACGCGATGCAGAAGTTACGCTTTGCAGAGCTCGTTTGGCTGAGCTGTTACAGCGTTATGGCTGGCAGATGGTCGTTTCTCAAGGCTCGTTCTTGATGGCAAAACCTAGTGGCAAAATGCCTAACTTTGCCGCAGCGAAAATTTTGGTGCGCACTTTCCCCGAATGGCCGCAATTAAATGGTTGGGTGCGTTTTGGTTTGCCAGGGAATGAGCCTGCATGGCAACGGTTGGAGGAAACATTATGGCAGTGACATTTATTTTAGGTGGTGCCCGTTCGGGTAAAAGTCAGCGCGCAGAAGCTTTGGCGGAGGTTATGGGTTTGCCAGTGATCTATGTTGCTACAGCGCCAAAGATTGTGGGCGATGAAGAGTGGACCACACGTATTCGCCATCATCAACAGCGAAGGAATAATGACTGGAAAACCATTGAAGAGGAGTTGGCACTGGTTGATGTGATAAGTACACAAGCCAAGGTGGGCGTTGTTTTGGTTGTAGATTGTTTGACGCTTTGGTTATCGAATTTGATGTATCATGGGCGAGATATGGCGTTTGAAGTGAAGCTGTTGTGCGAGATGTTAACTCAACTTGAAGGCGATGTGATTGTGGTTGCCAATGAGGTTGGGATGGGCTTGGTTCCTGAAACTTCTGATGGGCGAGTGTTTCGTGATGCACAGGGGCGATTAAATCAGGCGGTGGTGGCAGTGGCAGATACTGCGGAGTTTGTGGTGGCAGGTTTGCCGATGCGGTTAAAGGGAGAAGGAAAGTGAGCGTAGCACAAGTGAATATTGAAATCGAACAACAGGCACGTGCACACCAAGATAGTTTAACCAAGCCGCGCGGGGCATTGGGCAGGCTTGAGGATGTGGCATGCTGGTTTGCCGCGCGACAAGGCAAAATAAATCCAACACCGTTGCGGCCGCATATTACTGTTTTTGCTGGAGACCATGGTGTTTGTGAGGAGGGCGTTTCAGCTTATCCGAGTGTGGTGACAGGTGAAATGGTGAAAAATTTCGCAGCAGGTGGTGCCGCCATCAATGTGTTGGCGCGCCAATGTGGGGCATCGATGAGCATTGTAAATGTTGGGGTGTTTACGGATATTTTAGATGTGTTGGGCGTAGTGCAAGCGCAAGTGTCAGGTGGCACTGCCAATTTGTTGTACCAAGCAGCCATGACGAAAGATGAGTGCCAAGCAGCTATGGATGTGGGTAGGTCTCAAGCCAAAGAAGCGGTGAATAAGGGGGCAAACCTTTTGATTGCAGGGGATATGGGTATTGGCAATACCACAGCTTCAGCATGTTTGATTTGTAAATTGACGGGCGCGACACCTGAAGCAGTGGTGGGTATTGGCACGGGTGTAGATAGAGAAGGGCAACAGCGTAAAGTGGCAGTGGTGGGAAAGGCATTGCTTCGTGTTGAAACTATAAAACAACAAGAAATTTTACAGCAACTTGGTGGATTAGAAATTGCTGCAATGGTGGGTTTTTATCTGCAAGCGGCAGAGATGGGTGTACCTGTGGTGATTGATGGGTTTATTGCCTCGGCTGCGGCATTGGCGGCAAGAACGATTGAACCTGAGGCAGTGCATTGGATGTTGGCTAGCCATGTTTCGTTTGAAACAGGGCATGCTCTGGCACTTGATGCTTTGGGGCTTGTAGCACTGGTTGATTTTAAAATGCGTTTGGGTGAAGGCAGTGGTGCAGCGCTCGTTGTACCACTCATCAATTCTGCCATTGCTTTGCACAATGAAATGGCAACGTTTGAAAGTGCGCAGGTCAGTCATAAAAATGGCTGAGCCCGTTATCATTGATTTGCTGCGCCATGGCGAAGTGCAGGGCACACATTGGGTTTTTCGTGGTAGTACGGATGTGGCGCTTAGCCAAACAGGTTGGCTACAAATGCAAACGGTGGCAGAGCAAGTGTCGAGCATAGCATTTAGCCAAATTGCCAGCTCACCATTAAGCCGTTGCCGCTTGTTTGCGGAATCTTTTGCAGCACAACAAAACACCTCATGTGAAATGTTGACAGATATGCGAGAAATGGATTTTGGTGGTTGGGAAGGCCATGGTGCACAACACATTGGTGAGGCAGAGCTGCACCAATTTTTAGCCAACCCAGTGGGTTTCTGCCCGCCTCAAGGTGAGTCTTTTGATAGCTTTGCTGCGCGGGTCATCAAGTGTTGGCAAACGTGGTTGCAAGACGCCGATGGTGAACACCGTTTGCTGGTGGCCCATGGAGGTGTGATGCGTGTATTGCTAGCATTTTGCCTGGATATGCCTTTGGCAAGCATCAACCGTTTGCACGTGCCTTATGCTGCATGGAGCCGTATTTCCTTGCTTGAAGGTGAGCGGCCTAGAGTATTGTTTATGAATAGAGGCGATACATGCGCGGATTGATTTTGGCTTTTACTTTTCTTACAACATTGCCTATGCCTGCATTGAAGAATTTTGAACATGAAGAGCTTTCATCATCGGCGGTTTGGTTTCCTTTGGTGGGTTGTAGCGTGGGTTTTGTGTTGTTGTTGGCAGCGTGGTTGGGATTGTCTGCCAATCCTTGGCTAGCAGCATTGTTGGTGGTGTTGGTGTGGGTGGTTGTCACAGGCGCACTGCATTTGGATGGGGTTGCAGATTTGGCAGATGCTTTGGGTGCTGCACACCGCAATCCAGAGCGCTTTTTTGCAGTGATGAAAGATCCACATACGGGTGCATTTGGTGTGGTGAGTATGGTGATGGTACTTTTAACCAAGCTGGTTGCTGTGTTTTGTTGGGTGACATCAAGTGATGTTTCGTTGTGGGTTTTGTTGCTTATCCCAGCTTGGGCAAGATTAGGCGCTGTGTATTGGTCAAACACGCTGGATGCCATGGCAGCAGGCAGTGGCGAAACATTTGCTTGGCAGGTGAGTCGCCGTAGTTTGTGGTTGTGGGCAGTGTTGTTGTTTGCATTGAGTACGTGGGTAGCCACGTTTTGGTTTGCTTGTGTGGCGGTATGTTCGCTTCTTTTATGGCGCAGTTATCTCCAATGGCGTTTAGGCGGCATGACTGGCGATTGTTTGGGTGCCGGCATTGAATATTGTGAATGTTTGATGCTGCTCAGCCTTTGTTTTTTATCAACATAACTTCAGTGGTTGTCGTATTAACTTTAAGCAAGTGGCATAATCAACAGCTCAAATGACTATACATAAAAATCATTTTCTTTTTGACAAGGTGACGCTTTTAAATTATATTAATATACACATCATTCGCGCTGATATGTTTCACTTTAAGAATTTTTTTGGTTGGTTTTTAGCTGAATTACTTTGGGGTTGTGCGTAAGTTTGTTTCAGTGCGAAGGATAATCACAATAACGTAGGTTGTTGTGGTGTTAAGACTAATGATCCCTAATTTTGGTTGCTGTATAATGCAACAGGTCGGGTGCGCTATGGGCACCAGAGGAGGACGATATTATGACAGCAGCACGTGATGATGCAGAGATTTATCATTTTGACATACACGGTGTCCGAGATTCAGGTTTTCCGTATTTAACCATGATTATAAACCGCAGCTAGAGCCTATCAAGGCAGTATTTAATCAGGATATTCCAAGGTCATTGGTTGATTTTTCACCTGGTTCACTCAATGTGACCGTTGACCCATACCTACCCATTGCATCGCTCCGGAAAAAATTTGAAGGTAAAGGCCGTAAGCTTGGTGGTTATATTTTGATGCTGGAAGGGCTGCGCAGTAATGTTGAGGATCACAAGCGTTATTCAGCGAAGAACCCGCCGAGGTGGAAGCATTTGTTTATGGATGTGCATGCCAATGCAATGTTGTTCAGCCATTTGCCCGAAGTTCACCCTTTTGCGATATTTCATCTTAATTATTGTATGGCTTATTTTGAGCGGCCAATCAATTATTTCTTGTCAGTACGCGGTTTTGAGCAATCCATTCGTAATGCCAAAGATCCTGCTTATCGCAATGCTAAAGCAGATGCGCTACAAGAGTTTCGCACTCGCGCACTTATGTCCCGTGAGATTGGAGAGACAAAGAATTGGATGGATTTCCTTGAGCATTTCCCACGCCCTGCACAACGCCGTCAAACTATGATGCCACCTTATACCGTAAAAATACCTGATGAGAACGGTCAGCTGGACTGGATTGATTTAGAACGTGCCATTAAGAGGAACGTGGAAGAAATGATGGATCAGGGTTATCTCTGTATTTCTACTGTTGATGTCCTTGCCTGTGATACAGATGGTGCCTATACTACTGGAATGGGGCAGGATAATTACTGTTATACAAATTGGGCGAACTATGGGAACAATGCTTATTGGACCCAGTTGCATTTTGCTTTCTTAGATTGCATGGCGCACTGGCTACCCGATGGTGCAGAGGAATCGTACAAATCCTTCCGTGATTTTGTGCATAACCGTTATGGAACATGGTTAGAAAGCTATTTTGCGCGGGATTTCCGATGTGAAAAAGGGCACGGCTGGGAAGCCCTTTTGCCTGACAGTATAAAAGAGTGGATGGACGGTATCCGCAGTGAAATGATTTTTGATAAAGCCAAGTAAAAAAAATGATTCTATGTGAAAGCCTTAGCACATCCTCATTTGTTTTCTTTAAACACTGCTTTCAAGAGCATAAAGATGTCTAAATCTGAATCTACGATTGAACTGGAAGTGATATCGCAAGAAATTCCTTGGGCTGATGTGGTCAGAATGGCAAGAGGGCTTATGCGTGGTGGCACTTCGTTGCTATTATGGGGAGATTCTTTGCTTCCATCACCTGTTTCTCCGCAAGGTCTTTTAGAGAAAATAGCGCGTTATTTGTTCAGCTATTCAATCATGTTTAAATCCATCGCTTTTAAATCGTATCTTTTGTCTTATGCGGTGGATGACACACTGCTCAATCGCTGGAGTAAACTTTGCGAGAGATATGATGTTGAGCTTGAAGACCATAGTGTCGATTACATATGTTTGGAAGGTAATACTTTTTATGATTGGGTTGTGATTTCAGGAAGTCTTTACAAAAGAGGTTTCCCTATTTCGTTCAATACACTTGGCATGCCTGATATTGATTTGATAAGTGCAAATGATGTGATTATCAATGATTACATTTACAATTTGGAGTGAGTTCAAGTCGTAAGTGTTCCACCATCTTTACAAATAGAGGGGCGACCATATTAACACTTCAATAAGTGAGATGGGAGAAGGGTTTTATGGCTTGAGTTTTGCCTGTGAGATTTCTGCACGTAGGGTTTGAAGTCGTGCGTCATCAACTACACCTTTTAAACCAAGGTCAAAAATCTTCTTTTTCCCTGCTGGAATAGTGCCAGACAAGTTGCGTTGCAAGGTTTGTGTTTGCCCTAAAGTATTTTGAAAGCTTACTGTGATATTGATGTCACCGATATTTTTAGGGGTGGGGTTGTTTATTTCAGCTACGATTTTCCCCATGCTTGCTTTGCCTACGCGAAGATGCAGGTAGTTGTTGGGATGTTCATGCATATCAAGCTCAACAAGTGAGCCATATGCAGCCAATCCCAATGCGCTGTCATTGCCCGCAATCAAAGCATAATACCTTTTTGCTTCTTGTCGGTTGCCCGCTTGTTTCGCCAGCTCTGCAAGAGATGAGTAAGCGGTGTCAGTGGGCAAAAGCTGAACACTGCTTTCTAAATCGGCTTTGGCTTGCGTGTTCAAATGCAAGCTTTGGTTGACTAAACCACGTTGTAAATAGAAATAGAAATAATTTGGATGAAGGACTAGGGCTTTGTCATATTGGCTTTTTGCGGCTGTGTATTGCTTGTTTTTTTGTGCAACATCACCAGCTAAAGCATGGAAAAGGGCTTCTCGTGGCTCAAGGGCTATGGCTTTTAAGGCAAGGGTTTGAGCTGTGGTGGTATCACCTCTGGTCAAGGCTGCCCTGCCTTTGTCGTATGCATCATAAGCAGGTTTTGTTTTGAGCAGATGTGCAATGGCTTTTTGATAGCGAAGTTTACCCATCTCGCCACCTTTGGGTAGGGTGTTTAAAAGGGTAATGTTATTTTGCACGCGTTCTTGTGATGCAGGGTGGCTAGCCAGCAGACCACTTAACCAATCTTGATTGCCATCTTGGGATAATTTTACAAAAGTGCGCTGTAAATCTACAGCACCTTGGGGGTCATACCCGACACGAGACATATAAAGCATGCCATAATAATCTGATTCACGCTCAGCGTCACGGCCAAATTTTTGATTTAATAATTGTGCGCCAATGCCCGCGCCAAGTTGTGCCAGATTGCCGTAGTCCTCCCCTTGTGTTGCAACAGCTGTGCCTATGACGGCGGTTTGTAGCAACATACCCTTAGATATTTGTTGGGCGCCATGCCTTGCAGCGGCATGTACGATTTCATGACCAAGTACAGCAGCCAATTCAGACTCGCTTTTGAGTTGGGTTAAGAGGCCACGATTGATGGCAATCTTGCCACCAGGTAATGCCCAAGCGTTGGGGATAGAATTATTAAGTACTTTAAATTCATAGGGCAGTTTGCGTTCGCTGGTTGCGGCAAGCTTATTGCCGATATCACTGATATAGGTGGTTAAAGCGGGATCAACGATGTAATCGCCACCTTGTGCCTGACGAGAAGGTGCATATTGCTGAGCGCCTATTTCAAGCTCTTGTTGCTCACTGACCAAACTGAGTTCCTTTTTTCCTGTGACAGGGTTTGTAGCGCAACCCAACAAAAAGATGGATAAGATGAAGATGGTGAAGAAAGGGTGTTTTGACATTGTGAATACCTCGCGCATATTGAAAAACTTAGGCGATTTAAGTTGTTTTGAACAGTGTTTAATCCATTTGTGTGGTGCTGCTAGGAGAAGATAGTGCTTCACGGAAGTTGAAGTTTTGTGCTAGTGTCTCACCAGATGTGCAAGAGTTTGGCATAATTATATTATACGGTTGCGTGCATACATTCAGATTAGATTTTTTAAAGGAGCTAGGCTTGTCAAATTTATTGATGAAAAAAATAGCCCATAAATTAAACCGGCATACTGCCGTAGTGCGCAGTGCAACAATTGCCGATATCGCGGGCATGATTCAGCTGTTGCAAGAATTGTTTGCTATAGAGTCAGACTTTACACCCAATGTACGCCTTCAAAGACAAGGGCTAGCAACGTTGATTGAAAGTGAAGGGGCTACAATTTTGGTTGCTGAAGTAAAAAAACAAGTGATTGGTATGTGTACTTTGCAGCCACTCATCTCCACAGCAGAGGGTGGTGTTGTTGGTATTGTTGAAGATTTGGTGGTGACTGAGGCTTATCGAGGCATGGGTGTAGGTAGTGTGTTATTGGCGGCTATTGAAGATGTGGCGCAACAACAAGACATGAGCAGATTACAATTGTTAACAGATTTTGATGATAAAAAAGTAGATCATTTTTATGAAACGCATCAATGGCAACACACAAAACTCATGACGATGCGCAAAAAGTTTGATTGAAATTTTAAACCCTAAAGAGAATAAGATTAAAAAATTGACTGTAGCGTAGTCTTTTTAAAGGTGTGGTTTCAGGGCGTGTTCAGGTGTTTGCACCCTATATTTTTATAGCTTAGCGGAGCGTTTTTTTAAGCGGCCACTTATTTTAGTTAAGGCGAGATCATATTTTGCATCTGAGGAAAATGGGTGAGCTAAATTATGCGTTGATTTGGCAATTTCACATGGCATAGTGCGCCGTCTTGTTGATTGGCTTTTGAATTTCAAGAAGCATATTAACATGTACATATGCGAGGGTGGCGGAACTGGTAGACGCGCTGGATTTAGGTTCCAGTGTCTTACGGCGTGGGGGTTCGACTCCCCCCTCTCGTACCATACAATATCAATGCGCTTCCTTTACAGGGGCGCATTGATTTTTTATACATATATTTCTTTCGGAGGCTGAAATGGTCCAAACTGATGTGAAGAAACTTGGCGAAAATGAACATGAAGTAGAGGTTCGTTTACCTAAATCAGAATATGATAGGGTTTATGCCGAAGAAAGGAATAAACTGATCGGGCAAGTGAAGTTGCCAGGGTTTCGTCCGGGTAAAACACCAGGGCATGTGATTGATAAACAATTTGGCCCTAAAATTCATGAAGACACAGTATCGCAATTGTTGCAGCAACATTATGTTGGTGCCATTGAGTCTTCTGGTTTAACACCTGCACTACAACCTGAATTGTCATTGCCTAAAATTCAACCTGATGATGCATTTTTATTTACTTTGAAAGTTGCCTCATGGCCAGAAGTTTCATTGACTGATTTGAACAAGCTTCAAATTGAGAAGACGACGGTTTCTGTGGATGACAAGGATGTTCAAGGTGTTTTAGAACGCCTATACAAATCACAAGTAAGTTATGAGATTGATGCAGAACGCGCTGCTGAAATGGGCGATCAATTGCATGTTGATTTCGAAGGTTTTATTGGTGAAGAAGCATTTGAAGGCGGGAAAGGCGAAGGCGTAGCACTGGTTTTGGGTGAAGGTCGTTTCATTCCGGGTTTTGAAGAGCAATTGTTGGGCAAGAAAGCTGGCGAAGCTTGCGTTGTTGAAGTGAGTTTTCCTGAAGACTACCAAGCACCAAACTTGGCAGGCCAAGCAGCACGTTTTGAAACAACTGTAAAAAGTGTTGGCGCAGCAGTGCGTGCAAGTGATGATGCATCTTTAGCAACATTGTTAAATTTTGATGATGTGGATGCCATGATGAAAGATGTCCGCCAAGGCTTGGATAAAGAAGCAGAAAATGCTGGGCGTGGTGTTACACGTGATTCAGCATTAAATGCATTGGTTGAAGCACATCCTATGGCTTTGCCTGAAGGTTTGATTGCCGAAGATATGAAGGCAACCACTGCACGTGTCGTGCAAAACATGAAGCAACAAGGCATGGAAGCAACAGAGGATATGTTCAAAGATGACGCCTTTAAAGCTGAGGTGCGCAATCGCTCTGAACGTGGCTTAAAGTTGTCTGTGTTGCTGCAATCTGTGCGTAAAGATTTTGATATTTCATTGACGGAAGAGGAAATTGATGCTGGTGTTGATGAAATGGTTGTAGCATACCCAGAGAATATGCGTGATGATTATGCGAAATTTATTCGTGATAATCAGGAGCAATTGGGTGCGTTAAAAGATCGTTTATTAGAACAAAAATGCATTGATTACGTTGTGAGCCAAGCGAAGACAAAAGAAGTAAGTAAAACATTGGCTGCATGGCAAGAAGAACAGGATAAACAAAACTCATGAATTTAGTGCCTATGGTTGTTGAGCAGACTGCTCGTGGTGAACGCTCGTATGATATTTACTCACGTTTACTTAAAGAACGAATCATTTTCTTGACGGGTCAAGTGGATGACCACATGGCCAATTTGATTACAGCGCAGTTATTGTTTTTGGAATCAGAAGGCCCAGAGAAAGATATCTTTATGTACATCAACAGCCCTGGTGGTGTGGTGACTTCTGGTATGGCCATTTATGATACTATGCAATACATTCGTTGTGATGTGTCTACATTATGTGTCGGTCAAGCTGCAAGTATGGGTGCGCATTTGTTGGCAGCAGGTGCACCTGGTAAACGTTATGCGTTGCCCAATGCACGCATTATGATTCACCAGCCATTGGGCGGTTTTCAAGGACAAGCCACAGACATTGAAATTCATGCCAAAGAAATTATAAAATTAAAAGATAGTTTAAATCGTATGATGGCCAAACACACAGGTCAAACATTGAAGAAGTTATCACGTGATGTTGAGCGTGATTATTTCTTAACTGCAGATGATGCATGTACTTACGGTATTGTAGATAAAGTTTTGTCATCACGTGAAGATGTGAAAAATGCGGTGAGCAAAGGCTGATGGCATCTTCCAAAAGTGAAGCAACGTTGTTTTGTTCATTCTGCGGCAAGAGCCAACATGATGTTAAAAAGCTGATTGCTGGGCCTACTGTGTTCATTTGTAATGAATGCATTGAGCTTTGCAACGACATTATGGTTGAAGAGATGAGTGCTGCTGATGAAGCGGGCTCAAGTGAAAAAAAATCAAAGCTTCCCAAGCCACATGAAATTAAAAAGTTTTTAGATGATTATGTCATTGGGCAAGACTTACCAAAACGTTTGTTGGCAGTTGCAGTTTATAATCATTACAAACGTCTAACCCATAACGAAAGCAGTGAAGTGGAAATTTCGAAAAGTAATGTTTTGCTTTTGGGTCCAACGGGTTGTGGTAAAACATTACTGGCGCAAACCTTGGCACGTATTTTTGATGTGCCTTTCATCATTGCTGATGCAACCACACTGACCGAAGCCGGTTATGTGGGTGAAGATGTTGATAATATCATTGTAAAGCTGCTTCAAGCTGCTGATGGTGATGTTGAGCGCACACAGCGCGGTATTATTTATATTGATGAAGTGGACAAGTTGGCTAGAAAATCGGATTCACCTTCAATTACCCGTGATGTGTCTGGTGAAGGTGTGCAACAGGCCTTGCTTAAATTGATTGAAGGCACGGTTGCTTCAGTTGCACCGCAAGGCGGACGTAAAAATCCGCAACAAGAATTCACCCAAGTAGATACCAGTAATATCTTGTTTATTTTAGGTGGCGCATTTTCAGGGCTTGAGAAAATCATTGAAGCGCGTGGTAAAACACGCTCAATTGGTTTTGGTGCTACAGTTGATATTGAAGATAATATGGGCATTGGTGAACGTCTTCAAGGTGTTGAGCCCGAAGATCTGATTAAATTTGGTTTGATTCCAGAATTGGTGGGTCGTTTGCCTGCGATCGCAACATTAAATGAGCTGGATAGAGCGGCTTTGTTGCAAATTTTGAGCGAGCCGAAAAATGCTTTGATTAAACAATACGCAGCTTTATTGAAGTATGATGATGTTGCCTTAACCTTTACTGACGATGCCTTAGAAGCGATTGCCGATAAAGCCATCAAACGCAAAACAGGAGCACGTGGTTTAAGAGCCATCATGGAATCTGTGATGTTGGATGTGATGTATGACGTGCCAACTTTGAATAATGTGGAAGCATGTGTGATTACCAAAGCGGCCGTTGAGGGTGAGGGCAAACCTGAATTGACGCTTAAAAAAGTTAAAAAAGACGCAGAAGTCGCTTAAATAAAGCCCCGTTTGTTTCAAGTAAGCCTCGTTTAACGAGGCTTTTTTGTTTTTGGGGCTTGAAATACAAATAGAAAAACATTACGTATAACTTCTGCTGATAAAAGTTAAAACCGAGGTGCCCTTTGGCTGAAATAGATAATTCCAAATCCAATGAATCAGGTGATGAAAGTCTGACTCTACCCGTTTTACCATTGCGTGATATCGTCATGTTCCCGCATATGATTGTACCACTCTTTGTTGGCCGCGAGAAATCTGTGACTGCGCTAGAAGAAGTGATGGCAGCAGGTAAAAAAATAGTGTTGCTTGCCCAGCGTGACCCTGAAGAAGATGCCCCCAATTTGGATGGACTTTTCCATATCGGAACACTTGGTAATATCTTGCAGCTTTTAAAGCTTCCTGATGGCACAATTAAAGTACTTATTGAAGGGCAAGAGCGTGTGCGCGCTCATGATTTGACTGATGATGGTTGCTTACGCTGCCATTATGAAGTGTTGCCTGAAGTGAAAGAAGATGAACAAGAGCGTGAGCAAGTTGCACGTGCTGTGTTGAATCAATTTGAAGCGTATGCAAAATTGAACAAAAAAATAGCACCAGAAGTCATGGTTTCTGTTTCAGGTGTTGAAGGTGTTGATCGATTAGCCGACACCATTGCTTCACATTTAAATTTAAAAGTGGAAGAGAAACAAGCACTGCTTGAAATGACAAGTGTGATTGAGCGTTTGGAAAAGATTTTTGCCTACATGGAAGAAGATATGGACATGTTGCAGGTGGACAAACGTGTGCGAACGCGCGTGAAAAGGCAAATGGAAAAAAGCCAACGCGAGTATTATTTATCTGAGCAAATGAAAGCGATTCAAAAAGAACTGGGTGAAGATGATTCACACAGTGATCTTGAAGATATTGCCAAGAAAATCGAAACTATAGGTTTAAGCAAAGAAGCTAAAGAAAAGGCAGTCTCAGAACTGAAGCGTTTGAAAATGATGCCGCCTATGAGTTCAGAAGCGACTGTATTACGCAGTTATCTTGATTGGTTGGTTGAGTTGCCATGGAAAAAATCAAGTCGTATTCGCCGTGATCTAGCAGCAGCTGAAGCGGTGCTGGATGCAGATCATTTTGGTTTGGATAAGGTAAAAGAAAGAATTCTTGAGCATTTGGCAGTTTTGCAACTTGTGAAAAAAGTAAAAGGACCGATTTTATGTTTTGTTGGGCCTCCGGGCGTGGGTAAAACATCATTGGCCAAATCCATTGCGCGTGCTACGCGCCGTGAGTTTGTGCGTATGAGCTTGGGCGGTGTGCGTGATGAAGCTGAAATCAGAGGGCACCGTAGAACGTATATTGGTTCTATGCCAGGTAAAGTCATTAAATCGATGAAAAAAGCAGGTACCAAAAACCCGCTTATTCTTTTGGATGAAATTGATAAAATGGGTGCAGACTATCGAGGTGATCCATCTGCGGCATTGTTGGAAGTATTGGATCCTGAACAAAACAACACCTTTAATGATCACTACCTTGAAATTGATTACGATTTGTCGGACGTGATGTTTGTAACGACGGCCAACAGTATGAATATTCCTGGCCCTCTTTTGGACCGTATGGAAGTCATTCATATTTCAGGTTATACCGAAGAAGAAAAGTTGGCGATTGCAAAGAAATATTTATTGCCAAAACAAATTAAAAATCACGGCTTAAAAAGTGAACAGGTCAAGCTTGATGATGCGGTGTTGTTGGATGTGATTCGTTATTATACACGTGAGGCAGGTGTTCGTGGTTTAGAGCGGGTTTTGGCTAAAATATGTCGTAAAATTGCGCGTAAAGTTGTGCTTTCTAAGGAAACAAAAGTTGTACCACTTAAAGTGGATGGTTTGGAAGAATTGTTAGGGGTGCAGAAATACCGTTTTGGTTTGGCTGAAGCCAAGGATGAAATTGGTGTGGTGACAGGGCTTGCTTGGACCGAAGTTGGTGGTGAGTTGCTACAAATTGAAACGGCATTAACGCCAGGCAAAGGTAAACTTACAGTGACAGGGCAGTTGGGGGATGTGATGCAAGAATCTGTGCATGCTGCTTTAACGTATGTACGTTCGCGCGCTGAATTATTGGGTTTGACACCAGATTTCCACCAGAAAGTTGATATCCATGTGCATGTGCCCGAAGGCGCAATACCCAAAGATGGACCTTCTGCGGGATTGGCAATGGCAACATCTTTGGCTTCTGCGCTGACTGGTATTCCAGTTCGTCGTGAAGTTTGTATGACGGGTGAAATTACTTTACGTGGTAAAAGTTTGCCGATTGGTGGCCTCAAAGAAAAACTTCTTGCGGCACACCGTGGTGGTTTAACCGTAGCTATTATTCCAGAAGAAAATCGTAGGGATATGAAGGAAGTACCCGATATCATTAAAAATTCTATGGAGATTCATTTTGCATCGAATATGGATGATGTGCTTGTGCAAGCGTTAACACGTTTGCCTGAGGGTATGAGTGCAAGGGCAGATTTTGTGCCTGGCATGGTTTCTGGTATTTATCTAAATGAAGGCAGCACCACAGCGCATTGATAAGCAAGCAAACAAAAAAACCGTTGACGATATATGTGTGTACTGTTTTAGTTCGTATTGTTTTGATATAAACATGATATTAAACTCGAAGGGATAGAAATGAAAAAGGTAGAATTGATTAGCCACGTTGCTGAAACTGCAGGTTTGAGCAAGGTAGACGCTGGTGCAGCTGTTGATGCTGTATTGAGTGGAATTTCAGGCGCATTGTCTACAGGTGACAGTGTAAGTCTTGTTGGTTTTGGTACGTTTTCAGTAACAGAACGTGCAGCACGCACAGCACGCAATCCACGTACGGGTGATCCAATTCAAGTTCCCGCTTCTAAAGCGCCTAAATTCAAGGCTGGTAAAGGCTTGAAGGACGCAGTTAAATAAGAACTAAATAAACGCTTGCATTGTGGTTGGAGCTCGCTAATGTTCCGCCACTTTCGCGAGGGTAGCTCCTTGGAGAGAGGGCGCTTAGCTCAGTTGGTAGAGCACCGCCCTTACAAGGCGGTGGCCGCAGGTTCGAGTCCTGCAGCGCCCACCATGGAGCGGTAGTTCAGTTGGTTAGAATGCCGGCCTGTCACGCCGGAGGTCGCGGGTTCGAGTCCCGTCCGCTCCGCCATTATTAAAGCCTCTTGATTCGTCAAGAGGCTTTTTTTTTATGTCATTTTTTTGAAAGAGAAGACTTCCTCATGAACTTTGCTAAAGTTCTTGCATGATTGATATCCTAAATGACAACGACCTTCCTGAATATGAGCGGCCAAATAAGTCTAAGCTTAAGCGAGAAGCACAGGCTTCTTTAAAATTGGCTAAAGATTTGGTGGAGCTTAATGCATCTGTATGGAAGTCTTTATCGCTTCCTGATGAGCTTATCGAAGAGCTGCATCATTTAAAAGATATGCCACAGTTTGGTGCGAAAAAAAGACAGCTTAAATTGGTTGCAAAATTATTAAGGCAAGTGGACGTGAGTGGTGCCGAGCGTGCTGTTGCAGATGCGGTGAAACAACATGCAGATGTGAATGCAGCTTTCCACAAGGTTGAGTACTGGCGTGACCGATTGCTTTCAGGGCAAAGGGATGACTTGACTGAGTTTTTAAAGCTCTATCCAGATGCAAATGCGCAACAAATGAATCAGTTGTTGCGCAATGCAAAACAAGAAATATTGACTGGAAAGTCGGCTAAGTATTCGAAATTATTATTTAAGCTATTGCGGGAAATTACCACTGAAGCATAAGCGGTTAAATTATTTTGATGAAAAGCCCCTTCAAGGGTCGATTTTTTTATTGCATGCGGTTATAGTGCGCCTCCCTTAGGGTTCGTTGTAGGGAAGTTCAGTGTAAAATCAAAGCTAATTGGGGAGGACGAATGTCCACTGTTGCAGATCTAAAGATTGATTTGGTAGAAGTTTGTGAGGCGGCAGCCCGTGCTTGCGCACCGTATGTTGGTTCAGGCCAAAAAGATGAGGGCGATGGTTTGGCTGTTGATGCTATGCGCGAGCGCATCAATAAAGTAAACATGAAGGGTCTTATCGTGATTGGCGAAGGCGCAAAAGACGAGGCACCTGCTTTGTATGATGATGAAGAAGTGGGTACAGGCCAAGGCATTGGTGTTGATATCGCAGTTGACCCTATTGAAGGCACTAATTTGTTTGCACGTGATGCAGCAGGTTCGATTGTGACCTTGGCTGCGGCACCTGCGGGCAGTATGTACCGTCCTGGGTCATGTTTTTATATGGAAAAACAAGTGTATCCCAAAGCTGCGCGTGGTAAAATTGATCCCACGGCTTCGGTTGAAGTTCGCTTGACACAATTGGCCAAAGCATTGCAAAAAGATATTACTGAAATCACAGTGTTTGTTTTAGATAAACCACGCCACCAACAATTATTGAAAGAGATTTATGCCTGTGGTGCCAAGGTTCGCCTTGCGACAGATGGCGATGTGAATGGTGCGATTCAGGCAGTATTAAACATGGGTTCTGATGCCTTGTTTGGCATTGGTGGTACACCAGAGGGTATTGTGACGGCATGTGCCGCACGGGCAATGGGTGCTGAGATGTTTGGCCGCATGGCACCGCAGAAAGATTTTGAAATTGAATTGTGTAAAAAAGAAGGTATTGACACAACACGTTATCTTACGCGTGATGAGTTGGTTACTTCTGATGATTGTATGTTTATCGCTACAGGTTTGACCAGTGGTGAGTATGTGAATCATGTGAAAGTAGGCACTGATATTGATGGCAAGTATATGACCACCGATACTGTCGTGCTTTCTGGTTCTGTTGGTAATATACGCCGTGTGCAAACAACGCAGCACGTTTAATTTCCCCCAAGTTTAAATTTTTTATTAATAAGTACTAAGAGGTAAATATGAGTAGTAATCGTAGATATTTGGCTAATGCAATTCGTGCATTGGCTATGGACAGTGTTCAAAAAGCAAATTCAGGACATCCAGGCGCCCCCATGGGTATGGCAGATATTGCTGAGGTGCTTTGGAATGACTTCATGAAACATAACCCCACCAATACAAAGTGGGCGGATCGTGATCGTTTTATTCTTTCGAATGGCCATGGCTCTATGCTGATTTATTCATTGTTGCATTTGACAGGTTACGATCTTGGTATGGAAGATTTGAAACAATTCCGCCAATTGCACTCACGTACACCAGGTCACCCTGAGTATGGTTATGCACCCGGCGTTGAAACAACAACAGGCCCATTGGGTCAAGGTATTACCAATGGCGTAGGTATGGCATTGGCTGAGCAAACAATGGCTGCACAATTTAATAAACCAGGCCATGAAATTGTAGATCATAATACTTATGTTTTCCTTGGCGATGGTTGTTTGATGGAAGGTATTTCGCACGAAGCATGTTCTTTGGCGGGTACTCTTGGTCTTGGTAAATTGGTTGCATTCTGGGATGACAACGGTATTTCAATTGATGGTGAAGTTGAGGGTTGGTTCACCGATGATACGCCTGCACGCTTTGAGGCTTATGGCTGGCAAGTGATTCGTGATGTTGATGGCCACGATGCAGATGAAATCAAACAAGCCATTGAAACTGCAAAAGCAGAAACAGGCAAGCCGACAATGATTTGCTGTAAAACTATCATTGGTTTTGGTTCTCCAAACAAAGCAGGCTCACATGATTGTCATGGTGCTGCTTTGGGTGATGAAGAAATTGCTTTGGTACGTAAAGAGTTGGGTTGGAAATCTGCACCATTTGAAATTCCTGAAGATGTTTATGCAGGTTGGGATGCAAAAGAAGCTGGTGCTGCTGCGGAAGCCGAATGGGATCAACGTTTTGCGGCATATGCTGCTGAATTCCCAGCTGAAGCTGCTGAGTTTACACGGCGAATCAATGGCGAATTGGCTGCCAACTGGGAAGCTGGAGCAGATGCCTTTATTGCTGAAGTAGCTGCCAAAGGCGAAACAATTGCCTCGCGCAAAGCATCACAAAATGCCATTGAAGGTTTGGCAAAACTCACCCCTGAGTTTTTGGGTGGTTCAGCGGATTTGGCGGGTTCAAATTTAACATTATGGACGGCGGCAGATCCGATTCGTGCCAACAATCCAGGTGGCAATTATGTCAACTACGGGGTGCGTGAGTTTGGTATGGCGGCAATGATTAATGGTATTGCTTTGCATGGTGGTTTTGTGCCTTATGGTGCAACATTCTTAATGTTTTCTGAATATGCGCGTAATGCATTGCGCATGGCCGCATTGATGAAAATCCGTCATATTGAAGTGTTTACCCATGATTCGATTGGTTTGGGTGAAGATGGTCCGACACATCAACCTGTTGAGCAAACTGCAACCCTACGCATGATTCCAAATATGGATGTATGGCGCCCTTGTGATGCAGTTGAATCATCGGTTGCTTGGAAAGTCGCGATGCAAAACGTAACAGGCCCAACATCATTGATTTTTTCACGTCAAAACTTGCCGCATCAAGACCGTAGTGCTGCGCAAATCAAATTGATTGAGCGTGGTGGTTATATTCTTAAAGATTGTGCTGGTACACCAGATGTCATCATTATCGCAACAGGCTCTGAAGTTTCTTTAGCTATGGAAGCTGCTGCTGCCATTACAGATAAAAAAGTTCGTGTTGTATCTATGCCTTCAACGAATGCATTTGATAAACAAGATGCTGCTTATAAAGAGTCTGTGTTGCCAGCGGCTGTTTCAGCACGTGTGGCTGTTGAAGCTGGTGTGACTGGTTTCTGGGCAAAATATACTGGTTTAAATGGTAAAGTGATCGGTATTGATACTTTTGGTGAATCAGCGCCTGCTGGTGAGTTATTTAAACTGTTTGGTATCACCACCGAAGCAGTAGTTGCCGCAGTAAACGAAGTAGCATAATTTTTTAATAAAAAAACTCGGAGAGGAGAGAAGTAAATGACAACTAAAATTGGTATTAATGGATTTGGTCGCATTGGCCGTATGGCATTTCGTGCTGTTGCAAAAGAATTTAAAGATATGGAAATCGTTGCGATTAATGATTTGTTGGATCCTGAATACTTGGCATATATGTTGAAACATGACTCTGTTCACGGCCTTTTTGATGGTGACGTGAAAGTTGATGGCAATAACTTGGTAGTAAACGGTAAAACGATCCGTTTAAGTGCAGAACGCAACCCAGCTGATCTTAAATGGGATGAAGTTGATGTAGATATTGTGCTTGAATGTACAGGCTTTTTTCTCACAGAAGAATCTTGCCAAGCTCACATTGATGCAGGTGCTAAAAAAGTTGTGCAATCTGCACCTTCTAAAGATGCAACACCGATGTTTGTATATGGTGTTAACCATGAAGAATACGCTGGTCAAGCCATCAGTTCAGCAGCTTCTTGTACAACCAACTGCTTAGCTCCTTTGGCTAAAGTGATCAATGATAACTTCGGTATTAAACGTGGTTTGATGACAACAGTACATGCGGCAACTGCAACACAAAAAACTGTGGATGGTCCATCTTCAAAAGATTGGCGTGGTGGCCGTGGTATTTTGGAAAATATCATCCCGTCATCAACCGGTGCGGCTAAAGCTGTGGGTGTAGTGCTTCCTGAGTTGAATGGTAAGTTGACTGGTATGGCTTTCCGTGTGCCAACATCTGACGTTTCTGTTGTGGATCTAACCGTAGAATTGGACAAGTCAGCAACATATGCTGAGATTTGCGCAGTTGTAAAAAAAGCTTCTGAAACACCAGGCATTGGTGATACCTTGGCTTACACAGATGAAAAAGTGGTTTCTACGGATTTCCGTGGATGTAGCTATTCTTCAATTTTTGATGCAACTGCTGGTATTGCTTTGGATGGTACATTTGTCAAACTTGTGACTTGGTATGACAATGAATATGGTTATACTGCAAACATGATGCGTTTTGTGCGTCACGTTGCAAAAAGCTAAGTCTTAAAACTTATGGTGGGCACTCTTATGGTTAGAGTGCCCACGTTTGTCATTGCTGATTTGGCTGGTACAATGGAAGTGAGTAATGACAAACGTTTTTATATGAAAGGGGAGTAAGATGGCTGTAATCAAAATGACCGACCTAGACTTGGCTGGTAAGCGTGTATTAATACGCCAAGACTTAAATGTACCTATTGCTGATGGTAAAGTGAATTCAGATAAACGTATTCGCGCTTCTTTGCCTACGCTTGAGCTTTGTATCAAAGCAGGTGCTAAGGTGATGGTAATGTCTCATTTGGGTCGTCCAACAGAAGGACAATTTGAAGAGCAATATTCACTAGCTCCTGTTGCCGCGCACATGTCTGGCCTTTTAGGACAAAACGTTCGCTTGGTTAAAGATTATGTTGGTGTAGATGTTGATGTTGCCAATGGTGAAGTGGTTTTGCTTGAAAACGTCCGCTTTAATGTTGGCGAAAAGAATAGTGATGAAGCCTTGTCTAAACAATATGCATCACTTTGTGATGTTTATGTGATGGATGCTTTTGGTACAGCGCACCGTGCACAAGCATCGACCCATGGTGTGGGTTTGTTTGCCCCTACAGCATGTGCCGGCCCATTGCTTGCAGGTGAGCTTGAAGCGCTAGGTAAAGCGTTGGATAATCCTGCTCGTCCTATGGTGGCTATCGTTGGCGGATCTAAAGTTTCTACAAAATTAACCGTGCTTGAATCACTTTCCACCATTGTTGACCAATTGGTTGTTGGTGGCGGTATCGCCAATACATTTATTGCAGCTGCTGGAAACCCAGTAGGCAAATCTTTGTATGAAGCAGACTTGATTGATACTTGTAAAAGACTTACAGCCGATGCAGAAGCGCGTGGTGGTAGTATTCCAGTGCCAACAGATGTTGTTTGTGCCAAAGAATTTTCGCCTAATGCAACAGCTGCGCTTAAAGGTGCAACTGAAGTATTGGATGATGATATGATTTTTGATATTGGTCCAGATTCAGCTGCTGCACTTGCAGAGATTATTAAAAATGCTGGAACCATAGTCTGGAATGGCCCTGTTGGTGTGTTTGAATTTGATCAATTTGGTGAAGGTACAAAAGCAATTTCCATGGCTATTGCAGAATCAGAAGCATTCTCAATTGCAGGTGGAGGTGATACCTTGGCGGCCGTCGATAAATATAATATAGCTGATAAAGTATCCTATATTTCAACGGGTGGCGGAGCTTTTTTAGAGTTTCTTGAAGGAAAAAAATTACCAGCAGTTGAAATGTTAGAGGGGCGTGCAGCATAATGACTGAACTCATGCGTAGAACCAAGATTGTCGCAACGATTGGCCCGGCATCAGAATCCCCAGAGATGCTGAAAAAGTTGATTGCAGCTGGTGTGAATGTGGTTCGTTTGAACTTTTCACATGGTACAGCTGAGGAGCATCAGCAGCGTGCAATCAATGTGCGTGCTGCAGCCAAAGAAAATGGTGTAGTTGTTGGTATTCTTGCTGATATGCAGGGGCCCAAGATACGCTGTGGTAAATTTATCACGGGTAAAACAACACTTGTCGTTGGTCAAAAATTTATCCTTGATGGTGGCATGAGCCTTGATGAGGGTAATGATGAACGAGTTGGCCTTACCTACAAAGAACTTGTAGGTGATGTTGTGCCAGGCGCACGTATTTTGTTGAATGATGGCCTTTTGGTTATGGATGTTGACGAAGTTGTTGGCCAAGAAATTCGTTGTACTGTTGTTGTTGGTGGCGTTCTGTCGAACAACAAAGGCATTAATCGTGCTGGCGGTGGACTATCTGCGGCAGCCCTTACTGAGAAAGATAAAATAGATATCAAAACAGCTTGTGCAATTGGTGTTGACTACATTGCTATTTCTTTTCCTCGTGATGGTAAAGATATGGAATATGCGCGTTCTTTGGTAGAAGCTGAAGGTTCCAATGCTGGTTTGGTGGCTAAAGTTGAACGCGCCGAAGCAGTTTTGGATCATAACTTAAAAGCAATTATGGAAGCATCGGATGTGGTGATGGTTGCTCGGGGTGATTTGGGTGTAGAAATTGGTGATGCTGCTGTGCCACCAATTCAAAAGAAAATGTTACGTATGGCACCCAAATACAATTGCCCAGTGATTGTGGCAACACAAATGATGGAATCCATGTGTGAAAATCCGATTCCTACGCGTGCTGAAGTCAATGATTGTGCCAATGCAGTTTTGGACGGTACGGATGCAGTGATGCTTTCGGGTGAGTCTGCTGCGGGTAAATATCCTGTAGAAGCTGTGCAAGCGATGCATCGCACGTGTATTGAAACAGAGAAACAACGCGTTTTACCATCTTCGCAAACACGTGACCCACGTTTTCCACCGCATTCTGTAGATGAATGTATAGCGCGTCAGGCTATGGAAGTTGCACATGCAATGCCAATCAAAGCAATAGCTGCATTTACGCGCAGTGGAAACACTGTACTGTACATGTCTCGGCACTTAGGCGATGTGCCTATTTACGCAGTAACTTCTGAAGAAAGCACATTAGGTCGTGTTACTTTGTTTCGGAATGTGACACCATTGCGTATGCCTATTCAGTACGGCTCAACTGATGCCCCTCAGGCCACATTGGACATTCAAGAGAAAATGTTAAAAGAGGGCATAGCAGAAGTAGACGATTTGGTGATTATGACATTTGGAACACCTATGGGCGAATCAGGTGGCACAAATGCAATGAAAATTATAACTTTGAAAGAAACTTAAAAGTATAGGAAAAGGAGAACAACATGGCATTAATTTCTTTAAGACAACTCTTGGATCACGCGGCTGAAAATAGCTATGGCATGCCAGCATTCAATGTGAATAACATGGAGCAAGTCCATGCTATCATGGAAGCTGCAAATGCGGTGAATTCGCCTGTCATTATGCAGGGCTCTGCTGGCGCACGTAATTATGCTGGTGAACCATTCTTGCGTCATATGATTGATGCAGCAGTTGAAATGTACCCACATATTCCTGTTGTTATGCATCAAGATCATGGCTCTGAGCCAGCAGTATGTTTGCGTTCTATCCAATCTGGATTCACTTCTGTGATGATGGATGGTTCGTTGGAAGCAGATTGTAAAACACCTTCTTCATATGAATACAATGTAAATGTGACTAAAAAAGTTGTTGAAATGGCTCATGCTGGTGGCGTTTCTGTTGAAGGCGAGTTGGGTTGTTTAGGTTCTCTAGAAACTGGAGAAATGGGCGAAGAAGATGGTCATGGTGCTGAAGGCAAACTTGACCTTGATATGTTGTTAACAAGTGTTGACGAAGCTGTTGATTTTGTTGCCCAAACAAATGTGGATGCACTTGCCATCGCCATTGGTACTTCACATGGTGCATATAAGTTCACTAAACCACCAACGGGCGAAGTGCTTCGTATTGACCGCATTGAAGAAATTCACGCAGCTCTTCCTAATACACATTTGGTGATGCATGGTTCTTCATCTGTACCACAAGATTGGTTGTCTATTATCAATGAATATGGTGGTGATATGGGTGAAACTTATGGTGTTCCCGTTGAAGAAATTGTACAAGGTATTAAATCAGGTGTACGTAAAGTAAATATTGATACAGACTTGCGCATGGCTTCTACTGGTGCAATTCGTCGTCATTTACAAGAAAACCCATCCAACTTTGATCCACGCAAATTCTACAAAGCAGCTAAAGATGCCATGCGAGATATTTGCCAAGCACGTTTTGAGGCATTTGGTTCTGCTGGACAAGCTTCAAGCATCAAAGTTAAATCTTTGGAAGAAATGATTGGTTTTTATAAATAACTTTATTTTCCATATAAGGTGAACTATGATTAAAGGCGGGCCTAGTGCTCGCCTTTTTTTATAAAAAAATGGGTGTTAGATAAGGGGATTGTTTGAAAGACTTACTTTACATATGGAAGAGCCGGTGGTTTGCTTTTTTACACGATATGTCATGGGTGTTTCTTGCTGTTTATTTGGCCTACTCTTTCCGCTTTGATTTTGGTTTTATTCCAGCCAATCAAATTCATGGAGCACGACATTTACTTGAGGTTAGCTTACCTATACAAGCCTTAAGTTATTGGTACTTTGGTCTTTATCGTGGCATTTGGCGTTTTGCATCTATGCCCGATTTGAAACGTATTCTACAGTCTGTTTTTATTGGCGCGCTTGTTTCTTATTTTATTTTATTCATTTGGCTCAGGTTAGATGGCATCCCTAGATCAACATTGGTTTTGTATCCTATGTTGCTCATGGGTGGTTTGGCTTCTGTAAGGCTTTTATACCGTTGGTTAAAGGATAGGCGTTTTGATTTGTCTTCGGTGGAAGGTAAACGTGTACTTGTTTTGGGTGCAGGGCAAGCTGGAGAACTCTTGGTGCGCGATATGCTTAATTCTGGGAAATATATTCCTGTCGGTTTTTTGGATGATGATAGGAAGAAAAAAGGTATGGATATTCGAGGTGTTCGTGTTTTGGGTAGTTTGTCTGATTTAGCGTCATTGGCGCCAGACTTAAACATTGATGAAATCCTCATTGCCATGCCATCTGCCAAAACTACGCTGTTGCAACAAATGGTCAAAACGTGTGCTGATTTACATCTTGTTTGCCGCACCGTGCCGTCATTACAAGAATTGGATAATCATCACCCAGCGGTGGGTAATTTAAGAAGCATTCGCTTGGAAGACTTGCTTGGTCGTAAAGAAGTGACATTGGATGATAAAAAGGTACATCACTTTATCCATAAAAAAAGAGTGATGGTAACTGGTGCAGGCGGATCGATAGGTTCAGAATTATGTCGGCAACTGATGCGGTTTCATCCCAGCCAATTGATTCTTGTTGATCATGCAGAGTTTAATTTATATCAAATTGATCATGAACTGCAGCAATTAGAACACTATAAATCATGTGATGCTGTGTTGGGTGATATTCGTGATGCTGAGCGTATGGATTGGGTTTTCAGCCATTTTAAGCCTGAAATCATATTTAATGCAGCAGCATACAAACATGTGCCGTTGGTCGAACATAATCCAGCAGAGGGGATTAAAACAAATGTTTTAGGCACGTGTATGATTGCGGATATGGCAGCAAAATATAAGTGTAAATACTTTGTACAAGTCTCTACCGATAAAGCGGTGAACCCTGCTAATGTGATGGGTGCGACCAAACGGATGGCAGAGATTTATTGTCAAAACTTAAATGCGCGATGTGACACTGCATTTATTACCACACGGTTTGGTAATGTTTTGGGTTCAGCAGGTAGTGTGGTGCCACTATTTAAACAACAAATTGAAGCAGGTGGCCCTGTTACTGTTACACACGCAGAAATTACACGTTTTTTCATGACAATCCCCGAAGCTGTTTCGCTTATTTTACAAGCGGCAACCATGGGTGGTGGCGGTGAAATCTTTGTATTGGATATGGGCGAGCCTGTAAAAATTCGTGATATGGCAGAGCAGATGATTCGTCTTGCTGGTTTAACGCCAGATAAGGATATAGCTATTGTTTATACAGGCTTGCGCCCAGGTGAAAAATTATATGAAGAGTTGTTTCATGCGGCTGAGGCTTTGCAAGGTACAATACATCCAAAAATCATGCTTTCGAATATACGTGAAGTGGATTGGGATGAAGTTCAAGAGCGTTTGCTTTTGATTCGTCAAGCTTGTGCAGGGCGGGATGTCACTGCCTTGATTCAACTCTTACAATTGCTCGTACCTGAATTTACACCCGACAAACGTCTATTCCATTAATGTTACCGAATACGCATGAGTGTATGGTTCGTGCCGTTGTTTTTGCACCACTCTGGCAAGAATTTGATTATATTTGGCCCAAAACATTGGATGAGCCAAAAGTAGGTATTCGCATTGTTGTTCCTTTTGGTTCTTCTACGCGACTTGCCCTTGTGGCTCAAGTACTTATAAATAATCCAACAGCAGAACTTAAAACTGTGCTGGATAGACTCGATAATAATGCTGTGTTTGATGCGCATTACCATCGTTGGTTAGAGAGAATTTCAGCTTATTATTTGCGTCCTAAAGGTGATGTTTATGCCCTAGCTCTAGCTTGGGCAGCAGATAAACAAAGGCGCTTTAGATGTTTGCATAACGCAAATTTGAAAGCATTTGATGTTCATTTAAGCCAAGCCTTTCAAACAAAAAGAGCTATTTCTCTAGCCACTGTAAGTTTGCACTGCCAGCAGGGTGAGGTGCAGTGGAGAGTTTTAAAAGCAGTGGATGCTGGGTTGCTTGAAGAAGTGGTAGTTGCCCCTGAAGCTATTGAAACCATGGCGCACCACAAGTTGGTATTGCGTCAAAGCCAGCAAAAGGCAGTGGATAACATGCTTGCGCAAACATCGTTTTTCCCTGTTTTGCTTTTTGGTTGCACAGGTTCAGGAAAAACGGAAGTTTATTTGCAAGCTGCTGAGCAGTTGGTGAAGCAGGGCAAACAAGTTTTGATTTTGGTGCCTGAAATTGGTTTGACGCCGATGTGGCAGACACGGTTAAAAGCGCGCTTTGAGCGAATTATCATATGGCATTCAGGTTTGACAGTGCGCGAGAAGATTACGGCTAGGCATCAACTCGCCCAAACACAAGTATTGCTAGGCACACGTTCAGCTTTGTTTCTACCTTTACCAAACCTTGGTTTGATTGTTGTGGATGAAGAGCATGATACATCTTTTAAGCAACAAGATGGTGTGATGTATTCAGCTAGAGATATGAGTCTTTTATTAGCACAAGAGTTAAAAATACCTATTGTTTTAGGCTCTGCAACCCCAAGCCTTGAAAGCTGGAGACAAGTGCAGCAAGGGCAAATGACAAGCTTTCGTTTGCGCGAGCGAGTGCATGAGCATACCAGATTGGTGCCAGAAATTGTTGATATGCGCGGATCGAAAGTTGTTATTTCAGACACACTTTTACAACGATTAAAAGAGACCCATGCCCGTGGTGAACAAACGATGTTGTACCTTAATCGACGTGGATATGCACCTGCATTGCAGTGTACATCATGTGGCGATGTGCCAACATGTCGTTTGTGCAGCTTGCGTTTGACGCTGCATCGCAGGGATGGTTTGTTGCGCTGCCATACCTGTGATTACAAACAAAGGGTGGTAAAAACTTGCCAGCAGTGCGGTGAACAAGCTTATCTACCTTTAGGCTCGGGCACAGAAAGACTGGAAGATGATTTGTTGGCCGCTATGCCAGCATTAAAGTTGGCGCGTTTTGATCGTGATGTGATTCGCCATGCCAAGGACTTAACACAAGTGTTGACGGATTTTGAAGCAGGTAAGATCGATTGTCTGATTGGCACCCAGATGCTGGTTAAAGGCCATCATTTTCCCAATGTTACACTGGTGGGTGTTATCAATGCCGATTTAGGAATGAATTTGCCTGATTTCAGAGCATCAGAGCGTTGGTGGCAGCAAATGACGCAAGTCTTTGGTAGAACAGGGCGTGGTGAGCAAGTAGGCAAGGTGGTGGTGCAAACATGGTCGCCAGAAGCGACATGGTTTTCTCGCCTTGATGAAAGTAAGGCAGAAGAAGTGCTCAATGAAGAATTAAGCCTTAGGCAAATGACAAATTTCCCACCTTATGCAAGATGGGTCAGGGTGGTTTTTTCAGCGGTGCGACATGAAAAGGCACTGCAAGCAGCACAGATGTTTGCCCAAGCATTAAAGCAGTGGCATGAGGTCAAGGTGAGTGGGCCTATGCCCTGTGCTTTGGAGCGATTGGCAGGGCGTTTTCGCTTTGAACTTATCATTCGCGATGAGAGCAGGAAACTACTTCCTTGGAAACTATTGCCTCTGATTCAGCAGATGAGAGTGCCAGCAGGCGTGCGTCAAAAAGTAGATGTTGATCCACAAGACTTGATGTGAGTATGATTAATATCTTTTTCAAACTGGTAATTTTACCTATGAAATGCTTAAATACGAGCATGTTTTTTTTGCGTAATATCTTATTATTGCTTACTTTTTTTATGCAGGCTTTGGTTGCACAAGCGATGAGTTTTGATGTTCAAACCGAGCAGGTGAGATGGCAATACCAAGAATACGCGAAAGATATAACAGGTTTCTCCGCATATTTACCATCTATATCCAATGGTCATGGTACATTACTTCAAATGCGCCTTAATGCAGAGCCTGATTTGAATTGGTCTTATGCACTGCAAGTTTCATGGATGGCTCCAACATTATGGACACAAGAAACATGGCATACAACACAAACCAATGCTTTGCGTATTCAACAGCAAGATGTTCGTCTTGATGTGTTGTATCGTGTTCAAGATGTTCAACTTGGATTATGGTTAGCCTACCGCCATCAAAAACAAAAACGCCGAGACTTTTTTGTGAATGGGAATTATACGCCTGTTGCTGGAGAGCCTATTCCCGAAGCAATCATAAGCCATTGGTTTGGTTTATCAGTGATACCCTGGGGCGGTGAAGATAAGCAACTTCAAGTTGCCCTTGAGGCGGCATTGCCACTTCAGGTGAAGGTAAATAATCCTTTGTTTGCTAAGCCATTTTCTAAAAATAATGGTTATAGGGCGGGCATCCATTTGCGCTGGCATTTTTTGCAGCGAACATTTGCTGTTTCAGGTTTACATGCAACATTAGGGTATGAGCTTCAAGAGCTGGGAGGAGAGAAAAAGGTGTCTGGAAACTTTTGGCCATATAATCGTTGGCAAATGCTCAGTTTTGGGTTGTTATACGCATGGTGATGACAATTGAACAAAGTAGAAAAATATTATTATTTGCTCCGCGTTGGGTGGAAGTTACCATTGTTTTATTCGCTGCTTGGCTGCTGGCAGGTGCACTTGTCAGTTCAGGGGATACCTCAAAAACCAATAGCATGGTGGTGCCTCTAAGTGGCGACCAAACGAACGCATTGACTGTTGATACCCAGTTTTTACAGCAGGTTGCCTTGTTTGGTCAAGCCAAAAGCATAGCAAAAGAAGTAATCAAATCGCCTGAAATTACGCCTGTGGTGGCAAGCCGCTTGAATATCAAGTTGATTGGTACGGTTGTGGCAGGGAAAAAATCTGCGGCCATGGTCACTGTTGATAACAGTTCTAAGCAAGCTGTATTCTTTTTGGAAGAAGATATTCAACCAGGTGTTAAGCTTGAGCAAGTCGAGGCGACTGAAATCGTAGTCAATAATCATGGGAAACGTGAACGTATCAGTCTGGTGGGAGACAAAGCACTTGCAAATACAATGCCAGAGCGAGTAGTTGCAGCACCAGTACGGCAAATGCCTGATCGTATCAGCAAACGTATTGATAAGGCCAACTTACATAAACAAATGCGCAATTTTTCAACTTTGTTAAGTCAGGCACGTGTTAGCCCACATTTTACGGATAAAAAAGCAGATGGTTTTACCATCAGCGAGATAGTCAAAGGTTCTTTGTATGAGGAAATTGGTTTGCAAAATGGTGATGTGATTCAGAAGGTCAATGGTGAATCAGTCACGAGTGCAGAGCAGGCTATGCGCATGTATCGTGAGTTACAAAATTCGACATTTATTGATGTTGAGATTAATCGCGGTGGTAATATTCAGCAGGTGAATTATGCGATTCAATGAGTTTAAAGGGTATAAAGATATGCAATTATTGAGTAAAATGAGAATTTATTTGTGGTTAGTGCTGATGTTAAGCAGTTCCACGGTTTGGGCACAAGATGTGACCATGAATTTTAAAAATGCTGATATTCGAGCATTCATTGAATTTGTTTCTGGTTTTTCCGGCAAAAACTTTTTGGTGGATAACCGCGTTAAAGGCAGCGTTACGATTGTTTCACCCACGCCAATCTCAGAAGCAGAAGCTTATGATGTCTTTCTGTCTGTTTTAGAAGTTAATGGTTTTGCAACTGTAGACAGTGGTTCAGTCATTAAAATTGTACCGCGCGCAGAGAGTAAACAAAAGGCTGTAAACGTGGGTGAGTCGGTGCGCGCACCCAATAATGATGAAGTCATGACGCAAGTTTTGCGTTTGAAATATGCTGATGCTCAGCAGTTGGTTGCCTTGTTGCGGCCATTGATTTCACCCAATAGCCATTTGGTGGCTTACCCGCGGGGTAATATGTTATTGCTTACGGATTCTTCGAGTAATATCCGACGCATTCAAGATATTATAAGACTGGTAGATCGCCAAGATGCAGTAGGTGTACAGTTGTTTCCATTGGAGCATGCCTCTGCCGATAAATTGGCAACAACCCTTTCTGGGCTCTATGCCACAGCAGGCCCGAATAGCCCAAATTCGATCAAAGCTTTGTCACACCAGCCAGGAAATATTTTGATTGTCGTGGCAGCCCCCCAAATGATTAATGAGGTTGCCGAAGTGGTGCATAAACTCGACATCAAACCGCAACCCAATTCAGGACGCTTACAAGTACGCTATTTGAAACACGGCAATGCAGAAGATGTAGCCAAGGTTTTAAATGAGCTTGTGGGTGGTGCCGCAGCAAAAACAGGGGCAGCGGGAAAAACACTTTTCTCTGGTGATGTAAAAATTGTAGCCGAGCCTGCCACCAATGCGCTTTTGATCACGGCTGATCCCAGTGATATGAATGCGATGAATGCGATTATTGATAAACTCGATGTACGTAGATTGCAGGTTTTGGTGGAGGCCTTGATTGTTGAGGTGAGCGGCAATGCGATAGAACGCTTTGGTGTGGATTGGATGTCGTCACAAGATTCTTTATTTGGCGTGCAAAATTTTGGTAATATTGGTGGTACAACGGGTACTGCAGCAGCACTTGCGGCCAATAGCATTGCTACAACCCCTATAAGTAATGCGGCAGTATTGGCGGCGACTTCGCAGACAGGCTTAACCGTAGGCATTGCAAACAAGGCATTGACCATAGGTGCTTTGGTGCATGCCATGGAATCTGATGGTGATGCAAATGTGCTCTCAACGCCTAATTTATTAACGATGGATAATGAAGAAGCTGAAATTGTGGTTGGTAAAAATGTGCCATTTATAACGGGAAGTAGCTCAACTTCGGGTGGTGTGACGAATCCATTCCAAACTATTGAACGTAAAGATGTGGGGTTAACACTTAGGGTGAAACCGCAGATTTCAGAGGGTGATACGGTTCGTTTAGAATTGTATCAGGAGATTTCCAGTGTGGATGGTGAAACTGCCGGTGGCGGAGGGCTTACCACCAGTAAACGTTCTATCAAAACTGTGGTCTTAGCTAGTGATGGGGAGATGATTGTGCTCGGTGGTTTGATGCGTGATGATGTAAGCGATACTTCACAGCGTGTACCTTGTTTGAGTGCGATTCCTTTGGTGGGAGAGGCATTTCAATTTACAAATCATAGCCGAACAAAAACCAATCTAATGGTTTTTTTGCGCCCACACATCATTAAAAATTCGGACGACATTCAAACGATTACAAATGGAAAGTATAATGATATTCAAGGCCTTTATGAAAAACCCCTTGAAGGTGGTTCAATTCTCCTTCCTCGTGAAAGGAAATCGATGCCTAAAACACTTAAACCATCAGGAAATTTAACTTTGGAAGAAAAACTTCCGCCTAAAATGAAAGTGGAATCTGTAGAATAACCCAATGCAACATTTGAATCGTATTAGCAGTGATCAGGTAGATGAAACACGGTTGATGTGTTTTTCATTGCCTGTTTTGCGTGCAGGCCTTGTTTTACCACTCAAACCTACTGAAACCATGTTTAATCCTGTTGCTGTTTCAGAAGAATCAATGAATACAGCCACATGGCCTTGGGAGCTATTGGATGACTGTCGGCGCAAATTTGGTGGTGAAGTACAACCCGTGCTTGTGCCCAAAGATGCGATTTTGATGGCGTTGAATCAGGCCTTTGATATGGCAAGTGCCTCGGCTGAACAAATGTTGGAAAACCTTGAAGATGGTGCGCTTGGTTTGGCCAAGGAATTAGAAGAAGTAGGTGATTTATTAGAATCTGAAGATGATGCACCTGTGATTCGGTTGGTGAACACACTGCTTTCACAAGCACTTAAAGATAGGGCCAGTGATATTCATATTGAACCATTTGAATCGCAAGTATTGGTTCGTTTTCGTATTGATGGGGTGTTGCACAGTGTAGTCAAACCACCAAAAGCCGTGCAGGCCGCTATGGTGAGTCGGATTAAAGTGATGGGTGGTTTGGACATTGCTGAAAAACGCCATCCTCAAGATGGGCGTTTTCGGGTCAAAGTGGCTGGTCGTGAAGTGGATGTACGTGTTTCAGTATTGCCAACAGCACACGGTGAGCGAGTGGTGATGCGTTTACTTGATCGCAGTGCGCAACTGCTTACCCTCAAAGATTTAGGCATGAGCCCTGCACAGCATCAAGTGATGAAAGGTGTGATTGCCGAACCGCACGGCATTGTATTGGTTACTGGGCCAACGGGGTCGGGTAAAAGCACGACACTTTATGCGGCATTGATGGAAGTTGATCGTAAAAATCGCAATGTGATGACTATTGAAGATCCCATTGAATATCAGTTGGAAGGTGTGGGACAAATGCAAGTACAGCCCAAAATTGGGGTGACTTTTTCAGCAGGCCTGCGCTCTATTTTACGCCAAGACCCTGATATTGTGATGATTGGTGAAATTCGTGATTTAGAAACGGCTGAAATTGCGATTCAAGCATCATTAACCGGGCATATGGTGTTTGCAACATTACACACCAATGATGCTTTGTCGGCTATTGTACGTTTGCAGGATATGGGTGTTGAGCCTTATTTGGTGGCATCATCGTTGGTGATGGCACAAGCGCAGCGTTTGGTGCGTAGATTATGTGAACATTGCAAAACACCGCGTGAAATTCATAAAGGCGAATGGGAAACTTTAGACATTAAATCCGAGGCTATGGTAGATACATCGGTTGTTTATGATGCAGTCGGTTGTGAACACTGCCTAAACACAGGTTATATTGGACGGGTTGCCATTTATGAGCTGATGCCAATTACGCAAAAAATGCGCAATGCAATTCATGATGGCATGGGTTTACCTGCCATGCGCAGACTCGCAGCCAAAGAAGGTGCAGTTTCATTGCGCCAAGATGGAGCTAGGCATATTGCAGCAGGCAAAACGACTTTTGATGAAGTATTGATGGCTACACGTGCAGATATTGTGTTAGAAACTGTAGCTGAAGTGGTAGCTCAAGCATGAGTTTATTCACTTATGAAGCCTTGGATGAACAAGGCCGACGTAAAAATGGTGAAATAAATTCTGATTCAGAGCGAGCTGTGCGTCAAATTTTGCGAGCTAAGGGTTTGATGGTTCGCAAGCTCACCATGGTTGAAAATGCTAATAAACAAAAGGGTGAAGCCAAAGCTTCGCAACGTTTAAAATCAGCAGAAACTGTTAATTTTTTACAGCAATTGGCGACTTTGATTGATTCAGGCATGCCTTTGGTTGAAGCCTTGGCTTCCATAGCCGAAGGCATGGAAAATGCCCGCTCTTGTCGGGTAGTGGCTTCGATTCGTCAGCAAGTATTGGAAGGCAGTGCTTTAGCTGAAGCACTGCGTATTCATGGTTTTGATGATGTGATTTGTAATATGGTTGCCGCAGGTGAAGAAACAGGGCAGCTCGATGCCGTGTCAACACGGTTGGCAGAGCTTTTAGAGCGTAGGCAAGCTTTGAGCCAAGAGCTTTTATCAGCAACGCTTTACCCAGTGATTATTATGGTGTTTGGGGTGGTGGTGATGCTGTTTTTGTTGGCAGTGGTGGTGCCACAAATTGTGAGTGTGTTTGAACGAGCAGGCGGTGATTTGCCTGCTTTGACGGTGTTTGTGATTGCAGCTTCTGAATTTTTAAGAAATCATGGTTTGATGTTGATATTGTTATGCTCAGCCTTAATCTTTTTTTATGTGGTTGCCATGAAAAAAGAAAGCATGCGTTACCAACGCGATTTGTTGCTGTTAAAGCTACCTGTGATGTCAAATTTATTGCTCAAAACCAATACTTCTCGTTATGTACGTACTTTGGGTATGTTGCTTGAAGGCGGTGTGCCTGCTTTGGTAGCGATGAAAATTGCCCAACAATCGATTACTTTATTACCTATGCGTGAGGCGCTTGGCAAAGCTTCGGATATGTTGCGCGAAGGTTCATCCTTGGCGGATGGTTTAAAAACAGGCGATTTTGTGCCTTTGCTGGCCTTGCGTATGATTGCAGTAGGTGAGCAAAGCGGAACGTTGGCCACCATGCTGATTCGGGTGGCGGATAATTATGATAAGGAATCATCACGCAATATCAAACGGTTACTCACAGTGATGGAACCATTACTGGTGATGGGTATGGCTGTAGGAGTGGGTACACTTGCGATGGCTATTTTATTACCTATTGTTGAGATGAATCAGCTTGTCCATTGATAGTAATGAGGTTTTATGTTGAAAACACTTTTAAAAGCTAGTTTTGTTTTATGTTTATTGATGGTGCCTATATCATCTTTTGCATCGCCAGAGCAAGCATGGCAAGAAGCCATGCATTTGGCGCAACAAGGCAGTGATAAACAAGCGATGGCTTTGCTGCGTGGTGCAAGCTTGGAACAAGGCGAACAAAGTCTTTGGACGCAGCGTTTTGATATCGCTATAAGTTTATTGATGTTACGTAATCAAGCCAAACAAGATAGCGAATACAGAACGCTTTTCCTCACAGGAAAAAACCAATATGAGATTTTATTGGAAAATTGGCTAAAACAAAACCCCATGCCAGCAGTCTCGGATTCGGTATGGCCTGGTTTATTTGCTTCGATTATTCCAGGGGCTGGTCATGCTTGGATGGGGCGCTGGGGCGATGCTGGAGTGGCGGCCATGCTGGTGTGGCCACTATTGATTTTAACCTTTTGGGCAGCGCGTCGCGATATGGGGCCAGTGACTGTGTTTTTTGCCTTGATTACAGCATGGTTGTGGTCGGGCACTGTGTTTTCAGCTGTATCACTGGCAGAGCGTGGTGATTACGAATTGTATTATAGTTGGTGGCAACAAATGTGGTCCGCCTCAGGTTTGCCTACCAAACCTTGGTGACAAACATAAAGGCTCACGCAAGAATAATCATTGAAAAGACGATTAACTTTTTACGCTGATATAAATGTGAATGATGGCGTCGTCATCATCAGACTTGCGTTTATCAATTTCAATGTAATTCAATGATTGCACAAGTTTTCCTAGTTTTTCATAGCCATAATTCCTAGGGTCAAATGATGGGACATTTTTATTGATATACCCGCCCACACCAGACAAAGAAGCCCAACCATCATCTTTGGAGACTGCTTCGATGGCTGAGATGATGATAGGTTTAAGGTCAGCGTTTTCTGATTCAGTGGCTTTCTTTTTGGCGACTTGTGGTCTTAGGATTTCAGTGAAAACAAATTTATCACAAGCAGAAATGAATGGTTCAGGTGTTTTTTTCTCACCAAAACCATACACTGTTAATCCTGCTTCGCGGATTCTTGTAGCTAATCGTGTGAAATCACTATCAGAAGAAATAAGACAAAATCCGTCTAATCTTTCTTCGTGCAGCAAATCCATAGCATCAATGATAAGTGATGAATCGGTGGCATTCTTGCCTGTGGTATAAGAAAATTGTTGGATAGGTTGAATAGCATGTTTATGCAAATGACCTTTCCAGCTCTTGAGGTTGGTAGTTGTCCAATCACCATACGCACGTTTAACGCTGGCAATACCAAATTTAGCAATCTCAGCTAATAATTCAGGGCAAATAGATGCCTGTGCATTGTCAGCATCAATCAAGACAGCAAGTTTCTTATTTTCAATTTCAGACATGAGTTTCCTATTGCACTGTAATTATAAAGTGGTGTGAGTATATGTCTAATCTAACATTGCTGTATTCAACTGTACAATATTTATCATTCTTGTTTTGCAAAGATAAGGATAGGAGCATAATTAAAGAGGAAGATAAGAAAGGCCAGCATCCAAAGGCATTGCGAGAGCCCAATAAGAATATCATAAGGCCAAATGTCGAATAGGGGTAGTATGACACGTGTGAAAGCACTTAAAAATATGGCTACAAATGCATAGGTGATGCTTTTAGGTGGTGCGTAAACATCACGACCTGTGTGAGCAAGTGATACACGTGCCATCATGCCTAGCGTAATAGCACCAATGCCGCCAATGGTGAAAGCGTGCAGAGCTAATTGTTTACTGATGATGATGTAAGGGGCGGCAAAGTAGGGCAGTGCCATAAAGAGAAACCCTAGGGTAATCAACCAAAAGGATAGGTAGATGCTCCAAAGCAAACTTTGTTTCCAGATGATAGGGTGATACCAGCGGATAAGGCGAAAGGCATTGAGTATGGATAAAGCAAGGGCTAAGTATGCAGATAAAATAGGGTTGCCAAAAAATACTTCATTGATGGCAAAGATAAGAAATAAACAGAGATTAGAGATATCAACCCATTTAGAATTGAATACTTGAACAGTGTCTTTGGTGGCGCGCTCAATAAAGAAGGGTATGACGCGGCGGCCCATGGTAAGAATGAGGGCCATGATAATATATAGAGCACCATAAATGCCCCACGTGATACCTTGAGTCAACCAACCCAATGTGCCAAGGTAGAACATAAGGTTACACGCTGTTATCAAAAACACTTTGGCAATAATGCCTAATTGTTTCCATTGTCTGGCTTTGATGATGCGATGGGCTAAGATATATAAAAGCCATAAGTTGAATAAGATATCACATAGTGCAGCAAACCAAATGTAAGATGAACCAAAGAGAAGAAACAAACGTGCGGCAGACCAGAGTGAAAAGAGAAAAAGTAAAGATTTGCCATGGGCAGTGGCTAGCTTTGACCAAGTTTGCACGGATGTAAGTAAGAAACCTGAAATTACAGCCATGCTATAGCCAAATAACATTTCATGAGCATGCCATTCCAAGGGAGAAAGAGATTCAAAGGGTATGGGAAGTTGGAATAAATATATGGCAAACCATAAACCCATCACCAGCACGGCATACAAAGCTGCGCCAAGGAAGAAGGGCCTAAAACCAACTTCGAGAAAAGCTGTATCTACTTTATTTGTTGGCATGAGATCATTCAGAAGCTTGGCTTGGAAAACTAATTTCGAGAACTAAACATTCTTCAGCGCAAACAAAAGGCCCATGAACTTCATGAGCTGGACGACTGGCGAAATATCCAGCTTCAAGCC
>JAJFLD010000129.1 GCA_021772875.1 Ghiorsea sp.
TGCCATGGGTTGTAACATGGCCGAACCTTCGCCTAAGGCCAATGCCAGAGGTAGAAGTGCTAAAATGGCGGCTAAGCTGGTCATAGCAATGGGGCGAAAGCGATTGCAGCCAGCTTGAATATAATCATCTAAACAATGCTGCTCAGGCGTAGAAATACTGCGCAGCTCAGAATAATAAAAAATTGCTGTCTCGGTGACAATGCCAATAATCATGGTTAACCCCATCATGGAAGTGATGTTTAATTCGGTTTGGGTGATTGCTAACCCTAAAAATACCATGCCCATAGCCATCAAAGGCATGGCTAGGATAGAGGCCGCAGCATAAAAACGTTCATAGAGAAAGAGCAGTAAAATAAATACCAATGCAATGGCTGCAGCGAAAACTTGCATCAACCCTTTAAAGGCTTTTTGCTGTTGCAGATAAAGCCCACCCAGCTCCACACGGATATTATTAGGTATAAGCTTGCTTGCAATCAGGGTTTTAACATCAGCCATCACTGAACCCATATCACGACCACTGATACGACCAGTGACAGCGACCATACGTTTGAGGTTTTCGCGTGTGATTTGGGGTTGGCCTGTAATGATTTGAATAGAGGCAATGCGTTTGAGCGGCAACCAATGGCCATCGGGTGCTTGAAGTTGTAATGATTCAAGCTTGTAGATGGCATCGTGTGTTTTGGCTGGCGCAACCAAACGGACATTAATCATTTTTTGCCCTTGTTGTACTGCCGTTGTAATTTGTCCAGCGAGTAGGGTATTGATTTGACGGGTAGCTTGTTCTGGATCTAAGCCTTCTAATGCAGCTCTGCCACGATCGACTTTGATGGCAATGGCATCCCCTGCAATCATGATACCATCACGCACATCAACTACCCCTGATATTTTAGCGACTTCATCGGCAACGATAGGCGCTAAATCAATAAGTTGTTGCGGGTCATCACCAAACATTTTGATTTCAATGGGCTGGGGAACTGCGGTGAGGTCACCAATAATATCTTCCATCAAAAGTGCCATGTCTATATCCATGGCGGGTACTTGTGCATGTACCTTATCACGAATCTCATTCATGATGACTTCAATGCCACGCCTTGGTAATGGTGTTAAACGAACAAAGAAATCACCTTGATTGGCTTCAGTTAAGCTGCCGCCAAGCTGTGCGCCTGTGCGTCTTGAATAGGTTGAAACTTCAGGTGTCTTTTGCAGGATAGTTTCTATTTGATGTAAAAGTCTGCTTGTTTCAGTCAGTGACATACCTGGAGGTGCAATGTAATCAAGGATAAAACCACCCTCATCCATTTGAGGCATAAAACCACTGCCGACTGCGCGATAGCCGGCATAACCTGAAAACAGTAGAGCTAATGCAACACCAACAATGATGATGGGGCGATGCAACATGACATTGAGTAGCTTGGTGTAGATACGTAATACGTAGCGCTGAAGCGGTCCTTCATCTTCGTCTTCGGCATCTTTTTTACGCAAAGCATGTGTTGCCAAAAGTGGTACTGCCAACCAAGCAACAAGAAAGGATACAATTAAGGCACAAGCCATGGTGAGTGATAAGGCTTTAAAGAACGCACCTGTCACACCATCTAAAAATGCCAAGGGTAGAAAGATAATGGTGGTTGCCAAAGAAGAACCAAGCAGTGGCTGGAAGAAGTCTGCGGCTGCTTTCATAATGGTTTTTTCGTGGTCTTCGTTGTCGTTTGCATGGCTGCGTAGTCGACGAATAACTTGTTCAATCATCACGATAGCATCATCAATCACCAAACCTACTGCTGCTGCCATACCACCCAATGTCATGATATTAAAACTGAAGTGAAAGGTGTTGAGCAAGAGCACAGTAGTAGCAAACACTGCGGGTACAGCAATTAATGTAATCAAGGTGATACGAATATTACGCAGAAATATTAATAAAATGAATGCTGCTAAAACAATACCAATAAAAATGGCATCACGTACGCTTTTGGCTGAGGCAACGATTAATTGGCTTTGATCATACCAGTTTTTAACTGTAACATCAGTGGGTAATTTTGTTTGGTATTGTGCCAAGCGAGCACGAACATCATCGGCTATTTGTACGGTATTGCCACCAGGTTGTTGATAAACCATAAACAACACAGCATCTTTGTTATCTGCTGTCACACCAAGCCATTGAGGTTTCACACCTATACTGATATCGGCAATATCTTCGAGTTCAACATTGCCGTTGGCACCACTGGTCAACACAGTATGTCGAATGGCATCTAGGCTATCAAAGCGGGTATCAGAAACGGTTAAAAAAAGCTTAAATCTGTCTTCGATGCGACCAACGGCAGTTAAAACATTGCTGGCAGCAACAGCGCTGGCAATTTGTTGCATGCTGATACCAAAAGCATGCATCCTATCGGCATTTAAAATGACTTGGTATTCTTCTTGGTTACCACCCAAAACATCAACACGACTTACACCATTTACACTCGATAACAAAGGCACAAGCTGATATGTTGCCAAATCACGCAAAGCCACTTGAGACTCTTTTTCTGATGTTAAACTGTAAGCCACGACAGGGAAAACGGTAGGGTCCATGCGCCGTACAGTCAGGCTGGTGCCTGCTGGAAATTGAGACTGCATTTGATTGAGAGCAGCACTCACTTGTAGTGTTGTTGAGGTCATATCCACGCCCCAATTAAAATTCACCGAAATGTCAGCACCACCACGGCTGGTTGTAGAGCGTAAACTCACTACACCTGGTACTGCACGGATGGCCATTTCAGCGAGGCGAGTGACTTGAATTTCCATTTGTTCGGCAGGTTGATCACCTGCATTTAGAGTGACCACAATGCGAGGGAATGTTACTTGTGGGAATAAACCCACAGGCATCTGAAAGGCGCGGATAGTGCCCATCACAGCCAGTAAAAATAATAAGGTGAGCAGTGATCTGCGGTGGTGTTGAATCCAAGAAGAGACCTTCATTATGGCATCACTACGCTGATGTTATCACCATCGTTGATTTCAGCTGCCCCGATGGTGACGACTTGTTGGCCTGCTTTTATCTCACCTTGAACCAAGGCATGTTTATCCTTTTCCAGTAAAACCTTCACGGGAATACGTTTGGCTTTGCCTTCTTCAATCAGCATCAAGTAGGGCGTATCTTGCTTGCCGTACATCACGGATAGACGTGGCACAACCAAGGCATTGCTAAACACACGCGAAGACACTTCAGCAGAAACCGCCATGCCAGGCAAAAAAGGTTTGGTTTGTTCGTCAGATAAGCGAACCAAGACATCTGCCAAACGCGTTTGTGGATTTACGGCATGTAAAACTTTATCAACCTTTGCCAGCACACTGATCTGAGGATTCATCGCTGGGTGGATTGTAATGGTATTACCCGATGCCATCCAATGTACATCTTCAGCTTCAACGCCGAGCAATGCTTTAAGCCGATTTGGGTGACCAAGTTGCATCAGTGTAGTGCCTGCTGTGATACGTTGACCACTTTGCACAGGTACGGATGCAACAATGGCATCAAAATCCGCACGCACCTCATGTATGGTATGCCCTAAACCCTGTTGTTTTAACTGGTGTAGTTGCGA
>JAJFLD010000130.1 GCA_021772875.1 Ghiorsea sp.
GCCACAGGCATTGAAGAGCACAACAACTATGCCGTTGATTTCATTGAAGCCACGGGTTGGATTAAAAAGAATCTGCCGCATGCCATGATTTCGGGTGGTGTGTCGAATGTGTCGTTTTCTTTCCGAGGCAACAATCCAGTGCGTGAAGCGATTCATTCGGTTTTCTTATATTATGCCATCAAACAAGGCATGGATATGGGCATTGTGAATGCGGGGCAATTGGCCGTATATGATGATTTGCCAGCGGAATTGCGTGAAGCTGTGGAAGACGTGGTGCTTAATCGCAGGGATGATGGCACGGATAGATTGCTTGAGATTGCCGAGAATTATAGAGGCGATGGCATACAGGCCAAAAAAGCGGATGATGAATGGCGCAAATTGCCTGTGGGCAAACGTTTAGAACATGCTTTGGTGAAAGGTATTGATGCCTTTGTTGAAGAAGATACCGAAGAAGCGCGCCTTGCTTTTGCGCGGCCTATTGAAGTGATTGAAGGGCCATTGATGGATGGCATGAATGTGGTGGGCGATTTGTTTGGTGATGGTAAAATGTTTTTGCCGCAAGTGGTCAAATCAGCGCGGGTGATGAAAAAGGCCGTGGCCTATTTGATGCCGTTTATCGAATTGGAAAAAGAAGACGGTGTGTCTTCATCCAATGGCAAAGTGTTGATGGCGACAGTGAAAGGCGATGTGCATGATATTGGTAAAAATATCGTGGGTGTGGTGTTGCAATGCAACAACTTCGAAGTGATTGATTTGGGTGTGATGGTGCCAGCGGCGACGATTTTGGAAGAAGCCAAAAAGCATAATGTGGATATCATTGGTTTGTCAGGTTTGATTACGCCATCGCTGGATGAAATGGTGCATATCGCCAAAGAAATGAAGCGTTTAAACTTTACGTTGCCGATTATGTTGGGTGGTGCAACCACCTCCAAAGCGCATACGGCAGTGAAAATATTCCCTGAATACGATGAGCCAGTTGTGTGGGTCAAAGATGCTTCACGGGCAGTGGGTGTGGCGCAGAATTTGATTTCTGAGGCTTATCGCGCTGATTTTGTGGCGAAAATCAAGGAAGAATATATTGGTGTGCGTGAGCGTTATTTGGGCAGGCAGAAACAAACCAATTGGCTCACTTTAGCCAATGCGAGAGCCAACCCAACCACGTTGAATTTGGCTACCATTGCCGCAGCACCCAAGCAGCTTGGTGTGCAGGTGCTCGACAACATTTCAATCGCAGCCATTCGCGAATTTATTGATTGGTCGCCATTCTTTTCGGCTTGGGAGCTTAATGGTGCTTACCCACGCATTTTAAATGATCCGCACAAAGGCAAAGAAGCACAAAAGCTCTTTGATGAAGCCAATCAATGGCTGGATAAAATTATTAGTGAGGGTTGGTTTACAGCCAAAGCAACCTTTGGTTTGTTTCCTGCGGTATCCACTGAGGATGACAGTGTGATTGTGTATCGCGATGAAGGGCATACTGATGAAGCCACACGCTTCCATTTTGTGCGCCAGCAAACCGATAAAAAAGACAGCCGCGCCAACCTTTGTTTGAGTGATTTTATCGCCAAAGTCGATGATGGTGTACACGATCATATCGGTGGTTTTGCGGTGGGTATCTTTGGTGCAGAAGCCAAAGCCAAAGCTTATGAAGCAGAAAACGATGATTACGCGGCCATCATGATTAAAGTTTTGGCAGATCGTTTGGCGGAAGCTTTGGCAGAAATGCTGCATCATGAAGTGCGCACCAAACATTGGGCCTATGCAAGCAATGAATCGCTTTCCAGTGAAGAAATGATTAAAGAGAAATACCAAGGCATTCGTCCAGCAGCAGGTTATCCCGCTTGCCCAGAACACACCGAAAAAGGCACGCTCTGGCAGCTCTTAAACGCAGAAGAAGGCATAGGCATGCAGCTCACTGAATCCTTCGCCATGTTGCCCACAGCAGCCGTATCAGGCCTTTATTTTGCAAACCCCGAAGCGCAATACTTTATGGTGGGTAAAATCAATAAAGACCAAGTCAAAGATTATGCCAAACGTAAAGGCATGAGCCTTGATGAAGCTGAGAAGTGGTTGTCTCCGAATTTGGGGTATTAAATATTTAGTCTAATGACTCAAGAAACTAACCGCTCACGCCTTCTTTATGTTTTATTCGTGGCGGTTACAATTGTTTTAGGTCTACTATCAAGAAGCAATCTCATACCAATGCCCAGCTTTATATCCACCTACGCTGGCGATATATTGTGGGCGTTGATGGTATTCTGGATATTTTGTGTTTTGTTTAATCAACAAGCGACTTGGAGACTTGCTTTATATGCGATTGTATTTTCTTTTTCTATCGAATTCGCACAATTTTATCATGAGCTTTGGATTGATGAAATCAGGCACACTAAACTCGGAGGGTTAATTTTAGGCTATGCTTTCAAATTGAGTGATCTAATTTGTTATTTCTTAGGGATCCTCATTGGCGCACTTGCTGACTATCTTATATGTCATCAATTATTTAAAAATAAAGTAACAAACGTATATGAGTTCTAACAGAGTTTCTTAAGGCAGTTGACAGTATTATTTTGTCTCACTGGTATTCTCGTAAAATTGCTCGGTTTAATATTCGCAAAATCCTTATTTTATATCCCTTCCATTCCCAGCGCTATTTTTAAACTAGCCCCGAATTAAGTTAAGAGATTGCAAGGCTTATGCCTTTAGACTATATTTATATAAGTAAATAGATTTGTTAGGAAGGGAAATGGGTAATAAGAATTTATACATTTACGCACTAATTGGGCTTGCTGTGGGTATGGGGACCGTTGAGGTTATAGCTAGTCTTCAAGAGCAAGCGGTGTCTGATTCAACCCAAATAATGTGGGGGCTAGCCTCAGTGATTATGAGCGTCCTTTGGCTTAATCACGATGCTACTAACAGAGAAGGATTTGAAAAGCCTTATGATTTTGGCTTTTTAGTCTATTTCTTTTTGTTCATTGCATTCCCTTGGTATTTGTATAAAACGCGTGGAGCAGAAGGTCTGTTGGTTTTCTTAGGGTTCCTAGCAATATGGTTTGGCCCTTGGCTAAGCGGATTAGTTGCCTATGTATATTTTGTATAGCTAGGAAGAAAAGGAGTCAGGCGTCGTCTTGGCAGTCATACTTCTGCTTTTGAGTGGATATATTGAATAGGGAGGGGGTGTGTCAGTACAAATGAAAAGGAAACAAGGAATGATTGCTTTGTCTCAATACTGCTAAGAAACCTATGAAAATCGAACCTTTGCGACTTCACATGAATTTGATTGAAGAAATAGCAAGATTACATCAAGCCGAATGGGTACATTTTGATCCTGATCTCACAGTGGAAGCTAGAGTGGTAGCACTTACAAATGCTGCGGGGGATGAAGGGATACCTTCTGTTTTTGTTGCAATTGAAAATTCGAAGTTTTGCGGCTCAGCAGCACTTGTGGAACAAGATATGGAGAACCATCCTGAACTTAGCCCTTGGCTTGCTGCTGTATTCGTAAAAGAAGCCTGGCGAGGACGGGGTATAGCCAAATCGTTGATTCAATATTGTGAACGTGAGGCTCAAAGGGCTGGCATATGTAGGCTCTATCTCTCTACGGAATTCGCTTCGAAGTTATATGCAAGTCTTGGCTGGAAAACCATTGAGAGTTGTTTGTACAAAGGAGTAGACGTTGATGTTATGTGTAAAGAGTTTGGCTCTTAAGAAGGATTGCCGCTTTACGCTGCGTTTCAAGCGGTAAATTATGGCAACGTTATGCAAACTACCATGGATAAGGAGTTGAAGATGAGTTTAAAATATTCAGGCCAGTGTCTTTGTGGTGAAATTAAATATTCAGTGGATGTAGAACCTGTATTCATGGGAAATTGTCACTGTAAAGATTGTCAAAGATCATCAGGTAGTGCATTTATTCCTGCCATGGTTTTTCCAGAACAAGACGTTCTTATTTCAGGCTTGGCAAAGTATTTTGATTCTGGAGTCGATAGCGGAAATGTGCACTCACGAGGTTTCTGCCCAAACTGCGGTTCCCAACTGTTTGGTAAATTTAGCAATATGCCCGGTATGATAGGTATAAAAGCGGGCACCCTTAATGAAACATCGAACTATGTTCCGAAGCTAGATTTATACGTGAAAAGCGCTGCACATTGGGATTTCATGAACCCGAATCTCCCTAAAAAACAAGGCTCGGCACAAAGCGAGTGAAATTGCATAACAACCTGTTCTGCCATTATGAAATGCTTGTTAACAGAACGTTAGATCGCAAGAAACGATAACACAATGCCAATAGAATTATTTTTCGTTTTAATCATTGGTGGCCCATTATTTATCGGCCTAGGGCTCATTGCACTAGTCTATAAGCTTTATAAGTTAAATTGGGCGCAGGGTGCTGTCGCTGATATAAATCCAGTAATGGCAATATTTTTTGGCTTAAAAAATTGGAATCAAACAAAAGCCCCAATACTCTTGATACTTGCTGGTTTATTAATGTTGGGAGTTATATTTTTGGTGTAGTGAATGGCATTCTAGGTTAATTTAATTTATGTGTGTCTTATTAACAGTAGTCGAAGAATGATTCATTATTAAACCAGCAAGCTCTAATGTATCTAAATTATGAATGGTGAGTTGTATTTAAGATGACAAAATTAAACAAAACAGTACTTATTACGGGTGGAAACAAAGGCATAGGTTTAGAGGTAACTCGGTTATTTTTAGAGCTTGGTTATGATATGATTGTGGTTGCCCGTGATTTTGAAGGTTTTGAATTTAAAGCTCATCCTCAGGTGAAGTTGTTTGGGTTTGACTTGATGGCAGTTGATAAGATTCATGCTCTTATTTTATCCATGCCAGCCATTGATATTTTGATTAATAATGCCGGCATGATGCTTTCACTACCCTATGATGATTATCCTGAAGAGAACGTTGATGCCATGCTGAAGCTTAACCTTGAAGCGCCTGTGAAGCTGATGGAAGAAGTGTCAAAAGGCATGTTGACGCGAGGCGGAGGGCGGATTGTGAACAATGCTTCTGTTGCGGCTTACACAGGTCATCCCGATATTTGGTATGGCATTACCAAAGCAGGTTTAATTAATGCGACAAAGAGTTTTTCTAAACTGTTTGAAGGTCATATCATTGTAAATGCTGTGGCAGCAAGCCCTGTAGATACAGCGATGCAAAAAGTGAACACTGAAGAAAGAAAACAAGCATTTAAAAACAGCACCATCACAAAAAGATTTGCCACAGCCGAAGAGGTCGCCAAAACAATTGTCTGGCTGGCAACCGAGTCGCCTGAATACATCAATGGCACCTGCCTTGATATTAATAATGGATCATTTCCTCGCTAGAAAACGTATGGGCTTAAAGTTAGCTCAAGGATCACTAACTTTCGTAGAAAAGCGTTTATGAATTTTAATTTGAGCATGTGGGGAATGGAGTCGTGTTATTGAGTTAAGTTTTGTATTTGTAAATTGCTTCTCGATCTTTGTGGTCGTAGGCACCCAAAACCATATCCGTTAATGTGGCATCAACGAGGTTGGCTTTGAGGTCACGCTCCAAAATATTGGTCATTTCTGTGCTGCTAATAACAACTTCTGCACGTGTTTTTTTATCAATTTTTACAAACATTTACTCTCCTCGAGAAAAAGGTGGGGCGATATATTTAGCCAAAATGAAGTGGATGATAAGTGGGTCAATGTTTTTCCCATGCCGAATGGAAGATGCTTTCTAGCTTATCAATGATTTCTTTTTTAGTGGTGGTTTTACGGTAAACCAAGCCGATAGTTCGGTAGGGGGCAGGGTTTTTAAAAGGGATATAAGTGATGCCTGTTTCAGATGAGTTGATAGCGATTTCGGGCATGAAGGTGATACCTGTACCGGCTTTGACCATCTGGCGCAGTGTTTCAAGGCCTGTCGCCCGAAACGCTTGTTCCTCGGGGATATTATGCTGATGACAGACTTCCAGCGCGTTGTCGCGCAGACAATGGCCTTCTTCAAGCAATAACAGGCAGTGATTCGTAAGCTCATCGATGTCTATGGCTGTATTTTTTGTTAGAGGATGCTCTGGAGGGACAGCGAGAAAAAAGGGGTCGTTAAACAACACTTTTTTCTCAAAACAATCCTCATGGATTGGCATGGCAAGCAATGCGGCATCAATCTCGCCTTTATGCAGCCTGTCTATTAATTCATTAGTTTTTTCTTCGATAAGGATAAGGCGTAAATCAGGCATAAGTTTTTTGATTTGTGGTACAATTGTTGGGAAAATATAAGTGGATAAGGTGGGGAAGGCGCCAAGCCTGAATTTACCTGCAAAGGGTTTGCCTGCATTTTCAGCTATATCTTTAATGCTTTCAGCTTCGTGCAGGATTCGTCTGGCCGATGCTACAATGCGCCTACCTTCTTCGGTGAGCATGACATGTTTGTTGTCACGTTCAAAAATTTTTACATCCAAAGATTCTTCGAGTTTCTTTATTTGTGTGCTTAATGTGGGTTGGCTAACATGACATTGTTCGGCTGCTTGACTGAAATTGAGTAAATCTGCCACAGCAACTACGTAAGACATTTCGCGGAAATCCATATAAACAACTCCATTTTTCATACTATAGGTAAAAGCTATAGATAACATAGGAACAATCAATTGTACATTAACATTCTATGTTTTTATTGTAAAAACGTTGCCAGATGAGGGGATTACAGTGGTATGACCAGCAAGGCAACACAGATGAAATCATTGTTGTATATATATTCTAGGAGGATATGAATCATGACAAAACAAAACGTATTTACCAATCTGGTGGTGGCGGGCTTCATGGGCCTTTCCTTAGCCACTACGGCACTGGCCGCTCCAGCGATGGGGCAAGGTGAGGCCAAAGCGAATCAATTTTGGTGGCCTGAGCAACTTAATCTCAGCCCTCTTCGTGCCCATGATGTGGCATCCAACCCCTTTGGTGGAACATTTAACTATGCCAAAGCCTTTGAAAGCTTGGACCTTGCTGCTGTGAAAAAAGATATCAATACACTGTTGACCACCTCACAAGACTGGTGGCCATCAGATTATGGTAATTATGGTCCCTTTTTTGTGCGTATGGCATGGCATAGCGCAGGCACATACCGCACATATGATGGGCGTGGCGGCGCAGCAGGTGGTCAACAACGCTTTGAACCACTTAACAGCTGGCCTGACAACGGAAACCTTGATAAAGCACGTCGTTTGCTTTGGCCAGTTAAACAAAAATACGGTGAAAACATTTCATGGGCTGACTTGATGGTGTTAACAGGCACTGTAGCTATGGAAAATATGGGTTTCAAAACATTTGGTTTTGCCGGTGGTCGTGAAGATGATTGGGAACCAGATTTGGTTTATTGGGGCCCAGAGGCCGAGTTTCTTGCCGCTGATCGTCGCGATAAAAATGGTAAGTTGAAAAACCCACTTGCGGCAGTACAAATGGGTTTGATTTATGTGAACCCAGAAGGCCCAGGTGGCAACCCTGATCCATTGTTGGCTGCCAAGTCTATCCGTGAATCCTTTGGTCGCATGGCGATGAATGACGAGGAAATCGTAGCCTTGATTGCAGGCGGGCATACGTTTGGTAAAGCACATGGTGCTTATGATCCATCCAAATGTGTTGGTGCTGAGCCTGCTGCTGCTGGGATTGAAGAGCAAGGCTTTGGCTGGAAAAACAAATGTGGCAAAGGTAATGCGGAAGATACTGTCACCAGTGGTTTAGAAGGCGCTTGGACATCTTCTCCTGCCCATTGGTCGATGATGTATTTGGATAATTTATTCAACTTTGAATGGAAAAAAACCAAAAGCCCAGCTGGTGCTACGCAGTGGATTCCAACGGATAAAGCTGCTTCGGATTTGGTTCCAGATGCCCATGTTGATGGCAAAATGCATGCGCCTATTATGTTCACCACAGACTTAGCACTTAAGTTTGACCCAAGTTTTAAAAAGATTGCCAAACACTTCCAGAAAAACCCAGAAGCGTTTGAGGATGCCTTTGCTAAAGCTTGGTTTAAGTTAACCCATCGTGATATGGGGCCACGTGCGCGTTATATCGGCGCTGATGTGCCAAGTATGCAATTGATTTGGCAAGACCCAATCCCAGCGATTGATTATCAATTGATTGGTGCAGGTGATGTTAATAAGCTTAAAGAGAAGATACTTAAATCGGGTTTGACTGTGCCTGAGTTGGTGAGAACAGCCTGGGCATCGGCTTCAACTTTCCGTGGCAGTGATATGCGTGGTGGTGCCAATGGCGCACGTATTCAACTTGAGCCACAAAAAAGTTGGGCGGTAAACAACTCAACGGAACTAAACAAAGTGCTTAAAACTTTGCGTAAGATTCAAAATGACTTCAATAAGTCACAACGTGGTGGCACCAAAATCTCGCTTGCAGACCTGATTGTTTTGGGTGGTGCAGCAGGCATTGAAAAAGCTGCTAAGGATGCGGGGTACAAGGTTAATGTGCCGTTTAAAGCGGGTCGTGCTGATGCATTGCAGAGTCAAACAGATGTGAAATCTGTAGCGGTGCTGGAGCCCAAAGCAGATGGTTTCCGCAACTATTTTGTTGTTGCTGATAACTATCGCTCACCCACAGAAATGCTTGTGGATAAGGCGAGTTTATTGAATCTAACTGTGCCTGAGATGACGGTGTTGGTGGGTGGCATGCGTTCGCTCAACGCCAACTACGGACAATCTCAAG
>JAJFLD010000014.1 GCA_021772875.1 Ghiorsea sp.
GACCTGTTTTTTCAGTGATTTCAGCTGCAATCACATCACATTTAGATTGGGTGCGGCTGGCAAGCCAGATGTCTGAAAATGTTTCTGGGTTTTGCGCGCATTTGTGGGCAACTACGCGGCCAACACCACCTGCGCCGATAATAAGAACTCTTTTCATGGTCGAGACCTCTGTGTGATTGTGATAACCCTCATCAATAGGGGCACGCACTATAATAACAGTGTTGGAATGAAGCTATATTTTATCACAAAAGACTTTCAAAAAAGCTGAAGCTTTCAGAACAATAGATAAAGCGTTAATCTTCGCTGATGTTTGATTTCACACAAAAAGATTTAAAAGATAACCATGATATTCGTATCATTGGTGCCCCCTTTGATGGCACAGTATCCTTTCGCCCTGGTGCGCGCTTTGGGCCTGCGGGGATTCGTGATGCATCCAATGGTATTGAAACCTATTCGCCTATTCTTGATAAAGATCTTGAATCGGTAAGTTATGCCGATGCTGGTGATTTAGAACTACCCATGGGCAGCGTTGAAACCAGCTTAGCCATTATCCGTGAAGCCGTGGAAGAAGCGCTTAACGATGAAACCATTCCTTTTGTACTTGGTGGTGAACACCTTGTTTCATTGCCTGCTATTCAAGCGGTGTATGAAAAATATCCTGATTTGGTGGTGGTGCAATTGGATGCCCATGCCGATCAACGCGAAGATTATTTGGGTGTAAAATTGTCGCATGCTTGTGTGATGAAACGTGTGGCTGAATTTCTTGGTCAAGAGCACATTCGTCAAATTGGCATACGCTCAGGCACCAAAGAAGAATATAATCTTATGCACGATTACAGCACTTTAACCACTTTCCGTGACGATGATTTGGCAATATTAAAAGCTTGGATTGGTGATAGACCATTGTATTTAACAGTGGATTTGGATGTGTTTGATCCAGCATCATTTCCCGGCACGGGCACACCAGAACCCGGCGGCATTGATTGGTGGACTTTTCAGCGCTTTATCACCGCCATGAAAGGCTGTGATATTGTTGGTTTGGATGCAGTGGAGCTGGCACCCCAATTGGATGTTAGTGGTTGTTCGTCAGTATTGGCTGCCAAGTGTGTACGAGAAATGTTGTTGCTTACAGCGAGTTAAGCTCTTTCAAAAGGGGAAAAGTGCCTTAACTTCAAACCCACAACGTATTATCTCAAAAGCTTACTCGCCTAACATGCCTTCTTTCAAATCACCGTCGGCTGGTTTTTTACCCAGCCAAACTGCCAGCAAAGCTTGTTGAAAATCAGCACCTTCAACGCTTCCTGCCAACTTACCATTGATGGTCACGTTGGTTGCGCCACCTTCAAGGAAATCATAAGCAATGTTATCACCCTTTTTCATGTCACTAAAGAATCCATTAAACTGCTGAAGTCGCTCTTTCAAGCCAGCCATCTCTTCTTTTTTGCTGTTCTTTTCAAAACCTGAAACCCAACCATCGACCAATTTTTCCCTTGAGACTTCATCATACAAAAAATGCATCCATACGCATTTATTACCCTTGCTTTGGATGGCTTGTGTTGCATCGTCAGTTTTCGTTGTCAGATAAAGTGCACCAATATAAATATCAAAGAAAAACTTAGATCGAACACCCGCGCCATTTAAAAGCAAAACCTTGCCATCGACTTGGACAGTTTCAGGAATATCAACACCTTCAACTTCCATAGCTTGCGCGCTCAAACCCATCATACTCAAAGTAAAAATTGTTAGCCCTACAGTTAAAATAAATTGTTTCATCATCACAACCCCCAGATCCACATTGAAACCTTATCACACTAAATCATTAATAAACAAGGTGAGGCAAGCAATCACACACCCAATGTCGGTAAATGTTTAAGCTTGTGATACCTTAAAGCAAGTGAAATACAGTGTTTTAATTCAGCAACGGCGATTTCATCATTGGCTTGAAAAACGATAGCCCGATTGCCCTCAAAATGAAACACATCACCATAAAATTCTCGGAAAGTATCCACCAAACGTGTTTTACAATTAAAATAGATGGCATATGCAGCTGGCTCTTTCGCTTTCCAGGCCAAGCGAATCGTACTGCCGCCTTTGAGCAGATAACTTGGCTCGCCCCATTTCAGTGTTTCTTCCAGCTTATCTAAAGCATTGATATCTTGGGCAACTTCTAGGATAAGTTGCCTGATATCCGTTAATTTCTCTTGAATATGTTTAGGGTATGTCAGCAACACGTTTTGCACATCAGAGCTGATTGTCAAAGCAGGCATTTCCGCGCTTTACTCGCTAGCAAGGGCAAACAATTTCTGCACTGTTTTCCAATTTCGTGTTGTGGCCTGCACCTTTAGTTTCTTTTCTAGTAAGGCATTGGAAGCCTTTGTTTTGCCGTAACCATCAGGGCAATGTAGATAAATAGCGTTGCCCTTCACCAGCATAGTCTCAGATGGCGACAAATACTTCCGCACGTTTTGCACATCCTCATCCAATGGTGCATTGGACAAAAATGTTACCAACACTTTTGTTCCGTTTTGTTCTATACCAACACCGTCCAAATTAAGATGTGTAAACGGACAGTTTTTGATGATATCGTCAAAATCCTGCGTGGTACGCAGCAACACAGGTACATCAAAACCATATTGTTTTTGAATCGCCGTTTCGATGAGCGCTGTTAAACTAGTATTTTTCTCTACTGTGAAAACAACATTTCCCGATTGGATATAAGTGATGACATGTGCAAAGCCCAAAGCTTCATACAAAACTTTAAGATCAGCCATTTTAATCTTTTTCTGACCCGATACATTAATGCCACGAAGCATAGAAATATACCTCATTTTATTAGTTCTCCAAAACTCCCGAGCGAATACCTGTTGGCACTAAAACGCCCCCCTCTTTTAAGACTATACCTTCCTTATCGCTTAAGTCATTAATACTTGGGGATGGAAAGCTGGATCCTAGAATGAAAAAATATTTATGGTTTGCTTCAACTACTCTGTTGATTTCATTAAGCGTCCAGCGTCCCCCTAAAATTCTGTCAGTAAATATTGATACTCCAAATTTATATTCTCCTGGAAGAACATCGAACTCTGTATATTCATTTCGATACAAACCCGCCACTTTTTCGCCATTTATTGTGGGATAATATCGAATACCAAAACCAATAACATCATCATTTCTAATCACTGTGATAGTAGCTGATAATTTACCATCCATTCTTGCTATCTGTTCAAGCTTAACAATTTTGGGGGAGCAAGCCGTAAATAAAGAAACGATTAGAAATATCAGGCCAATTTTTTTCACTTTACACCACCTATAATCATTCGAAGTCTTTTTTAACCTAAAATATTACCGCCGCGAAGCACGAAAATATAACGCAAAACCTTTACCTACCATCCGTTATCAGGTTTGCAACTTCGATAAGGTTGCCATCAGGGTCGCGGAAATAAAAGGATAAAAGGGATGATGTGGCACCTGTCCGTGGCACGGGGCCCTCAATGATCTCCACACCACATCTCTGTACATGCAACATCAGCTCCGCCAAGGGTAATGTGGTGATAAAACACAAATCCGCTGCACCTGATGTGGGATGATTGGCTTTGGGTTCAAATTCAGCGCCCAAAAGATGTAAATTTATTTTTTGCGCACCAAATTTGAGTGCAAAACGCCCTTCAGCAAAAACTTCTACCTGCATCTGAAGAACCGAGGTATAAAATTCAACTGTTTGGTTGATATCTTTCACCGTTAAAACAAGGTGATCCAGATGACTAATCAATGGGGGCATTTAAAACCAACTCATCCAGGGCGGGCTCATCCAACAAGCTCATCCAAGAAATCTGCGGTTTGTTTCAAACGCATCCTCACATCCTTCTCTTTCATCAATAACGTCAAATTGCCATCTGGTGTCAAACGAAAACGTTGGGGCTCTTGCTGCACGCGTTTCATCAAAGCCATCGCATCAATGCTTGATTCTGCTGTGAAAGCAAAACGAACACCTGTTGGCAATGCATCAACGGCTTTGAGGCGTATTTGTTGTCCGCGCCAACGGATTCGCGCATTTTCCAAACATAACAAAGCTTCATCAGGCAGCTTGCCAAATCTATCGGTTAATTCTTCAAACAACATCGATACTTGCTCATCACTCTCAACACGCGCAATACGGCGATAAAGCGCTAACCGCTCGCCCACTTGTGGCACATAATCAGGGGGAAGAATCGCATTGCCACCCATATGAATATCCACTGCATCATGTGTTATGATAGGTTTCCCTTTGGCCTCTGCCACAGCTTGAGACAACATCTCCATATACAAATCAAGACCAACGGCATCCATGCGTCCGCTTTGTTGTGAACCAAGCAAATTACCCGCCCCACGAATCTCCATATCTTGGCGCGCAATCATGAATCCTGCACCCAATTCCGAATGCTCTGCAATCGCTTGCAACCTATCTCTGGCATCATTGGTCATGGCGCGTTGATCGGGTGTAAATAAGTAGGCATAAGCTTGTCTATGGCTTCGCCCTACCCGCCCACGAATTTGATGCAGCTGCGACAATCCAAGCATATCCGCGCGCTCTACAATCAAGGTGTTGGCATTTGCAACATCCAAGCCTGATTCCACAATGGTTGTACAAACCAACACGTGCAATCTGCCTTCATAAAAATCCATCATCTGCCTATCAAGCTCAGCAGGACTCATTTGACCATGTGCAATGCCAACTTGCGCTTCAGGAATATCCTCACGTAAACGTGTAGCAATGCGTTCAATGCTGCTCACATGATTATGCAAATAATAAACCTGCCCACCCCGATACAATTCACGGCGAATCGCCTCGTTGGTGAGGTGAACATCATAAGTACAAACCATAGTGCGAATCGGTTCACGCTCGGCCGGTGGTGTGCTGATAATCGAAACCGACCTTAATCCGGATAATGTTTGATGCAGCGTGCGCGGGATGGGTGTTGCTGTGAGTGTCAACAAAGCCACAGTTGCATGTAACTTCTTCAACTGCTCTTTGTGTTTTACACCAAAACGCTGCTCTTCATCAACAATCACCATGCCCAAATCAGCAAAATCAGATTGGCAACTTAACAAACGATGTGTGCCCACCACAATACGAATATCACCATTTTTTAAGCCTGAAATGATGTTATTGCTCTCTTTCTTGCCTTGAAGACGTGAAAGCAAGGCCACTTTCACACCCAAACCTGAAAAACGCTCGGCAAAAGCTGAGGCGTGCTGGGTAGCCAGCACTGTGGTTGGCGCAAGAATGGCGACTTGTTTGCCAGAGCGTGCCACAGCAAAAGCTGCCCGCATCGCCACTTCCGTTTTGCCAAACCCAACATCACCACAAACCACCCTGTCCATGGGTGCTGTTTTGCTTAAATCATCCAACACATCTTCAATGGCTTGAAGCTGTTCATCGGTTTCTTCAAAGGGAAAACGGGCACAAAAGATGTCGTAATCTTCGCGAAATTCATTGATATCAATAGCAATGCGTTTGGCTTGTTGGCGAGCCGCATCAATTTCAATCAGCTCATGTGCCATGGCCAATAAGTCTTGTTTGACGCGTTCACGGGTTTTTTTCCATTTGTCTGAGCCAAGTTTGTTGAGTGGCGGATTATCATCGCCTGTATAACGATGCAATCTATCCAGCTCTTCCACGGGCAGATAAATACTGGTGCCGCCTGCATATTCAATGTGTAGGAAGTCAGATTGTTCATCCTCATCTTCCATCGCCACAAGCCCTTTGTAGCGACCCACACCATGGTCTTCATGCACCACAGGATCATCAAGTTTTAGCTCTTGCAGTGAGCTGAACAAATCAGCACGAATGGTAACAGCACTTTTTCGCCTGCGTGGTAAACGTTGCCCAAGCATTTCATGACCAGTAAGTACAATGCGTTTTTCATCTTCAAGGATAAATCCTGACTCTAAAAAACCCAATGCTGTCACCAACGATTTGGACTTCCATTCATGCAAACCAAGGCAAGAAGGGATGGATTTGGCTAACCCAGAGCACAAATCAACCATACGTGCCTGTTGCCCCATGCTGTGTGCTACCAACATAATCTTCCAGCCATCAGTCAGCCTTGTTTGCATCCAATGCAACATTGCCTGCACAGGTTTTGGCTGATCTTTCCATGCCATCAAGCTTGGTGCAGCTTGAATATGTGCTAAGGTGTTTAAAGTGTTGAATCGTGTTGGTGTATCTAAGGCATAAAGCTCTTGCGGTGCAATCACAGGCTCGCCATTCATACGCACCATTTCAAATTGACCACGCACTTGCTCTGCAAAAGCTTCTTGGCTTTTCGCCAAGGTTTCTACGCTTATCATTTCAGCCGATAGCGGCAAATAATCGTTTAAACGTGCAGTTTCAACATAAGCCAGAGGCAACAATGCTTCAATGCCAGGATGTGAGCGCCCTGCTTGCACAGCAGAAAGCATAGGATGTTTGCGATGTTGCGGAAAACGCGCGCGGAATGCAGCTGTAAATGTTTCTATGCCTTGGGCATCAAGAATCGTTTCGCGCACGGGCACGGATGTGAAAGCATCGAGAAAATCACCTGAGCGCTGGGTTTCAGGATCGAAATAACGAATGGATTCAATGTCATCACCAAACAAATCAATGCGCAATGGTTTTTCTTCTGTGGCAGGCCAAATATCCAAAAGCCCACCACGGGCCGCAAATTCACCCTGCACCAACACCCGCTCTGCAGTTTGCATACCTGATTCTGCCAAACGGGTGGTTAAAGCGGAGATATCAAGCGCTTGCCCTACTTTGAGCTGCCAAACATGGGATGCCACCACATGTTTGGGTGCAATTCTGTGTAACCAAGCTGGCAATGAAGTAAGCAACACGCCTTGCGGGTTTGGCTCATGCAACAATCTACCCAAAGTGGCAAAACGCTCACCCACAATACCATGATGCGGGCTTACCCTATCATAAGGCAATACTTCCCAAGCAGGAAAACGCCAAAGCAATTCTGGGCAATCTTGAAGGAAGAAAGAGAGCTCTTCAGCCAAAATGCGATAAGCTCGCACATCAGGGCAAATCCAAACTTGCAGCTTCTTTTTGCGTTTGATGCTTTTGGATAATTGGTAAGCAAGCCCTGCTTCGGATAACAATGTTTGTGCTGAAGCAGGTGTTTTCTCAGTGTCTATAAGTAGCTGTGTCGCTGGGTTTTGTTCATCCATTGGTGCTAGTCTACAGCACCTGATTGCATCACTTGAATCTTGCCACCAGCAGTATCGGGTTCATCGGCTTCTTCACCAGCCAAATTCACACCGTCCTTGGCATCATCAATCAAACAACCCAATTCTTCCAACACATCAGCATTGCCATCTTTCATCAAGTTCATGATAAAGTTTTCAATACCACGTGGCACCATATCAGACTCATCCTTGGCACCCCGCCAATAAAGAATCAAACCATTAAAAAAAGCTTCCAGTTGTTCATCTGTCACTTTGATATGATTCTTATTTTGCGAGCCTGCCGCAAAGGCTTTAATCATGCTGCTGCTGAAGTCCAAGCCTGCAAGGGCAAACACTTCTTTGACTTCAAATTGTTTCAAATTGTTTGCAATCGTAATTTTCTTTAACACGGTATTATTATTCATGCGCCAACACTAACATGTTCAACAAAGCTTAAAACAAAAGAACACCTCGTACCAAATATTTTAGGTTACTCAATCCACCTAAAAAAATAATTTTGCATCACTGTTGATATATTCCCATCTTGGAATATGTTTTCGATCATGGCGAGAACTAAAACTACTTTTGACATTTTCAGCGCGATTGCCGAACCAAAACGACGAGAACTTATTGAGGCTCTCGCAGGTAAGGCGCTTACAGTGAATCAAACAGCTGAAATGATGGGATGGAATCAACCCATGGTTTCAAAACACCTCACTATTCTAAAGAAAGTAGGTCTTGTTAACGAACAAAAAGATGGGCGATGTCGTGTCTATCAAGTTAACCCACTGCCATTGATGCCCATACAAAATTGGGTCGCTCAGTTTGAGCAGTTTTGGAATGGTAACTTAGACAATCTAGAATCATATTTAAATGAAATTCAAACCAAGGAGAGCAAAGATGAGCAATGAAATTATAGTTGAACCAACCATATTAACGAGAGAGTATGATGCTCCTCAACAATTGGTTTTTGATGCATGGACGAATCCAGAACATCTGAAAAATTGGCAATTTCCATTTAAAGGATTTACGTGTGAATTTTCTCATGCCGACATTAGAGATGGAGGCTCCACGCTTCATAAAATGACCACCCCTGATGGTTTCGAAATGTGGTTATTAACAAAATATGAAAAAATTACGCCGCCAGATTCTCTTGTTTTTGTGCAATACAATTCGAATAAAGATGGGGATATTCTTCCTAATCCACAAATGCCCAACTGGCCAAAAGAACTTAGAACAACAATAGAATTAAAAGAAACCGATGGCAAAACCAAACTTCAATTGATCTGGCAACCAATCAACCCAACCAAAGAAGAAGCGGCTGTATTTGAATCTTCTCGTTCAGAACATGGCAAAGGCTGGGGTGCAGGTTTGGAACAACTCACTGCCTACCTTAAAACAATATTATAAACGTATATTATCAAGGTTAGCCGTGTCAAAATGAAAATATAACAGTTATTTTAATGCCCTAACCAACATCGTTTTCAGCGCGTCATGCCGCAAAAAAACAAGAAGGAGCCGACACGATGAGTTATGAAAATGCTGTGCAACAATTGATGCTTAAAGAAGGTGTTGAGCAATCAACGATGATGAAAACACCGTGTTTGCGGTATCGCGGTGAATTCTTGGGCATGTTTTTTGACAAAGCGGATGCATTGATTATTAAAGTGGCTCCAGCGCGCGTGGATGCTTTGATTGATGAAGGCGTGGGTTTGGAATTTAACTTCACCAAAAAGCGATTTAAAGAATGGGTACTTATTCCTCTAGAATTTGAAGATGATTATACAGCCTACCTGCTTGAGGCTTTGGCTTATGCCAAAAACAAAGCACGATAAAACGAGCCTCTTAACCTATGACTCAATTCAAATTTAAGTGGTGTTGACGGACTGTT
>JAJFLD010000131.1 GCA_021772875.1 Ghiorsea sp.
GATGGTTCTTCCCGTGTTTTAAATGATGGCGCAACCGCGTTTGATTTGGCGATGGATATTGGCGAAGGCTTGGCACGCGCTGTGATTGCTGCCAAGGTGAATGGGCAAGTTGTCGATGCATCGTTTGTGTTAACTGATGGCGATCAGGTTGCGCTTATCACTGAAAAATCAGATGAAGCTTTGGATGTGATTCGTCATTCCACTGCGCATTTATTGGCGATGGCTGTGCAAGAAATTTTTCCTGCCGCACAAGTTACCATCGGCCCTGTGATTGAAGATGGATTTTATTACGATTTTGCTTTTGAGCGTGCTTTTACGCCAGACGACTTAAAAGTGATTGAACAGAAAATGAAGGAAATAACCAAACGTAAGCTTCCTATTGTACGTGAAGAATGGTTGCGTGATGATGCCATTGCTCACTTTGAAGCTTTGGGTGAACATTATAAAGCCAAGTTGATTGCACGCATCCCTGCTGGGGAAGCGGTGAGCCTTTATAAGCAGGGTGAGTGGTCTGACTTATGTCGTGGCCCTCATGTGCCCAACACATCCAAACTCAAACACTTTAAATTGATGAAGGTTTCTGGCGCTTATTGGGAAGGCAATGCTGAAAATGAGCAGCTGCATCGTATTTATGGCACAGCTTGGACATCTAAAGATGATTTGAAAGCGTATTTGTTCCGTTTGGAAGAAGCTGAAAAGCGCGATCATCGTAAATTGGCAAAAAAATTAGATTTGTTTCACCTGCAAGAAGAAGCACCAGGCATGATTTTCTGGCACCCTAAAGGTTGGCGTGTTTGGCAAGTGGTTGAAAATGAAGTGCGTAGCATTATGCAAGACAATGGCTACCAAGAAATCAAAACACCGCAGGTGGTGGATAGAAAGCTTTGGGAAAAATCAGGTCATTGGGAAAAATTCCGCGATGATATGTTTACCACCAGCACAGATAACCGCGAATATGCTATCAAACCGATGAACTGCCCTTGCCATGTGCAGGTGTTTAACCAATCGCTGCATTCTTATCGCGATTTGCCGTTGCGTTTGGCTGAATTTGGCTCGTGTCACCGCAATGAACCCTCAGGCACTTTGCATGGTTTGATGCGCTTGCGTAATTTTGTGCAGGATGATGCGCATATTTTTTGTGCGGAGAATCAAATTCAAGATGAAGTGAGCGACTTTATCGATTTGGTGTATGCAACGTATAAAAAGTTTGGTTTTGAAGATGTGATTATCTTTTTATCCGATCGCCCTGAACAACGTGTGGGTACGGATGAGCAGTGGGATAAAGCTGAATCATCCTTGCACCAAGCTTTGCAGGATAAAAACATTGAATATGGCTTGAATCCTGGCGAAGGCGCTTTTTACGGTCCTAAAATTGAATTTTCTTTGAAAGATTGTTTGGGCCGTGTTTGGCAATGTGGCACGATTCAAGTGGATTTCTCCATGCCAGGGCGCTTGGGCGCCGAATACATTGGTCAAGATGATAAAAAACACACACCAGTGATGTTGCACAGGGCAATTTTAGGTTCGCTAGAGCGCTTTATTGGCATTTTGATCGAAGAACATGAAGGAAAATTTCCCTTTTGGTTGGCACCCACGCAAGTTATGGTGTGTAATATTTCCGAAAGTCAGGCAGATTATGTGCAAGAGATTGCTGAAAAAATGCGGCTTGCGGGCTTCCGTGTAGAATCGGACTTGCGCAATGAGAAGGTCGGCTATAAGGTGCGCGCCCATACTTTGGATCGTGTGCCTTTCATTTTAGTGGCAGGTGAGCGAGAAAAAGAGGAAAATACTGTATCTGTGCGCACGCGAAGCGGTGACGATTTGGGTGTGATGACAGTAGATACATGGATTGTAGAGATGCAAAACATGGTAAAGCAGTATAAATAGTACAGAAACTTAGAGCAGAGTTGGCAGGAGTTACTTATCGCCAAGAAAGATTTAGCAGTAAATCATGATATTGAAGCAGCAGAAGTTCGCGTTATTGGGCATGAGGGTGAACAAATTGGCGTATTAAGCCGTTTGGATGCCATTGCAAAAGCAGAGAAAGTCGGGCTAGATTTAATCATGATGTCGCCCAATGCCAAGCCTCCAGTATGCAAGATCATGGACTATGGCAAGTATAAGTATGATCAAGCAAAGAAAGCCAATGAAGCAAAGAAGAAGCAACATGTAATACAAGTTAAAGAAGTGAAGGTTCGTGCCAGCACAGACCAACACGATTTAGAAGTAAAATTGCGGAATGTTCGCAAGTTCTTGGAAGAAGGAAATAAAGTGAAAGTTTCACTGCGTTTCCGTGGCCGTGAAATGGCCTACACAGGACAAGGTAGTGAGCAATTGAAACATATTGCTGATGCAGTAAAGGAATTGGGCAAACCTGAAAAGATGCCTAACATGGAAGGGCGGCAAATGATTATGATCATTAATCCGTTGAAGAAGTAGAGGTTGGTATACAATGCCTAAGATGAAATCAAATAGTGGTGCTGCAAAGCGCTTTTCAAAAACTGGAAGCGGTAAGTGGAAACGCAACAAAGCCAATGCCCAGCATATTCTGACCAAGAAATCACCGAAGCGTATTCGTGGTTTCCGTGGGACAACACTTGTTGCTGCATCCGATGCAAAAGCCTTGGGTCGTTTGATTCCAGGCCTTTAAGCATTTTTAGTTAAGAGATAGGAGAAAGATATGCCTCGCGTAAAATCAGGTGTTCAGGCGCATGCTCGTCATAAGAAAGTTATTAAAGCCGCAAGTGGCTATTTTGGTCGTCGTAAAAGTTGTTTCCGTGTTGCTACCCAAGCGGTAGATAAAGCACGTCAATATGCTTACCGTGACCGTAAAGTTAAAAAACGTGATTTCCGTAGCTTATGGATTGTGCGTATCAATGCTGCTGCGCGTTTGAATGGTTTAAGCTATTCACGTTTCATGCACGGCTTGAATCAAGCTGGCATTACATTGGATCGTAAAGTATTGGCTGACATTGCTGTACGTGATGCAGCAGGTTTTGCAAAGCTTGCAGAATCAGCTCGCGCAAACATCCAATAATTATAATTTAATTCCGATTTCGGAAAAATTGTTTTAAGATGGCAGGGCTGTAATGGCTCTGCCATTTTTTTGACATAGCCTTCCACCTCCACTAAAATAGTTAAGCGAAAATTAATTATATAGGGGATACGGGTTATGCTATACAAATCAAGGTTTAAAAATATAAAGCAATTGCAGATAGGTAGCTTAAGTATTGTGGCGGTTATGCTGCTTTTCTTAACGGGCTGCACTAATAATTTAGAAGATGACATTCTTGGAAAGTGGAGTGATGGCACTCCCAAAGAATCTTTGGAGTTCTTTGAAGATAAAAGTATGATACTTCAAACTCGAAAGGAAAGCATTCCTGGTACTTGGATTGTTATTGAAGATGGAAAACGTATTAAGTTCAATATTAAGGGTGCGTTTGGGCTAGAGCTTAGTGGAACGGCTAAATATTTCGCATCTTCAAACGAGAAAGAGGATTTCATTGAAATGAACTTTGCTGGTAAAGCAGGTAAGGCTTATCGAATGAGGAATATCCAAGATGTGATTGTTGGAAAGTGGTCTAATTCTGCAAATGGAGTAGCAGAGTTCTTTGAGGGTGGCGAAGTCGTTATTGAAGAAAGAAGTGCTGGTAATAAATGGAAAAAAATACCTGGTTCATGGTCTGTTGTTGAAGATGGAATAGAAGTAGAAGCTATGGTGGATGGCGAAGGAAAAATATCTATATTATTTGATAATACTGGCTTGCATCCAAATGGAGAAAGGTATATTGAATTTGATGGAGCTAAATTAAATAGGGTCATGTAACTGTTTCAACTTAGCCATTAAAAATGCGTCGATATTAAATATAAAAAGCCGTGTTCAATCTAAAATGATTGGGTGCGGCTTTTCATTCATGTGGTGCTGTAGTGCCTACTATTTTGATCCACGCTAATAGTATTAGGTGACACCCCATTATTTATTGTTTGGATTCAGGGTTTATGTTTAATGTTTAGGGATAAGGTTCTTGGTTGATACTGATTACACGCAGTCTTTTATATACTTCCTTTTTCACC
>JAJFLD010000132.1 GCA_021772875.1 Ghiorsea sp.
ATTTAGAGCCTAAGCTTTTGCAACAAAAATTACGGGGTTGGTTTAGTCGCGATGCGAAAATCCAACAAATACCACACTCATTTATTGAGCAGGCCTATGTCCAAGTGAAAGCAGGAGAAAGCTTTGAACAGGTGGCACAAGTACTGGAGCTTGAATACAAACAACAAGAATACAACACGGAAAAACAAGAGATGTTGGACACATTACAACTGTATTTTGCACGAGGGGATCATTTGGCCCCTAGCTTCAAAGCACTTCTCGATGCTTTAAAAGCAGGAGATATTGTACCTGTCATTGATGAAGAAGACACATTTTATCGTATTGTCCGATTGCTTGAGAAATCAGGCACACATGATAGTTACATATATAAAACCGAAGAAATTGTTGTGGCCAAACGCTCTTTTGATACATGGCTTGAGCAACAAGCCGCGCATGTAAGCGTAAAACTATTTAATGAAAAATTACGCATAGCTATTGCTCAAGAATATCCAACCATGCCATGGGTTCGCGTTAAGGGTTCATAACGTATTTTAAAGTAAATAGAATATAGTGTGGTTAGTGATTGTGAAGGCGTTGAGTCTGTAGTTAAAAATTTCAGTGCTGAGATGTAGAAAAATTGAATGGTAGTATAAAAAAAGAAGGCGACTCAAGAGTCGCCTTCAATCAAAGAAACATATTATAATATGTATTCTATTGCACTGTTACATCCACCCAATCTATGAAGGTACCATCGAATACTCCATCTGCTGGTTCAACGGCAAAACCAAATGAATAGGCTCCAATAGGTAAGGGTTGATTGCGTAGATTTCTTGTCGGCAGATTAACCATTGGGGTAGTAGTCGCCAGCATTGGAACTGGACTCAGAGCCCATCCGCTAGGCTGAACATACCAGTAACGTCCGAATGGGGTATCAGCCCAAATCCACCAGTCAGCAAGTAAGCCAGTTAAGGGTCCTGGAGCCAGTGCCACCGTTGCTAAGATGTTTGTGGCGGCGGGTACGATAACAGGACCATCTACACCATTAACTTTGATATCACTGATACTTGTTGTAGCAGGGGTGAAAAGAATCGCGCTATTGTCAGTGAGTACAGGTTGATTGAATGAATACTGTGTGCCATGAAGGCCTGCCCCATCCTCAACACCAACAGTAGCAGACGCTCCATTATCATGAATAAACATGGTTCCACCAAAGATGGTATCCAGATAACGAACTACGATCTGATCCGTGCTTTCATAAAGGGTCACTTCAAAGGAAGCAGTTTCTAAAGCACTTCCACCAAATAGGCCTATATTTAGCCATTCAATTGTCAGCTTACGATAAGGAGCTACCCCTTGAAGTATTGAATATACTTGACCACTGACCGTAGGATTTAAGTCATCCCAGAACGGTGCAATCAGATCGTTTGGTACTGCTAGGCCTGGAATTAAAGTATTTGAATATGTTGTGGCCCCAGCCGCAGTAAACGTCAAAAAGCCGTTGGAGGAAACATTCACTGATGTAAAAGGCACGCCATAATGATTAAACGTAAACCCAACTGGGACATTAACTGAGCTGTCATCAGTCAGAGGAGTCAATAATGTACCAAGGCTTGCGTCTATCCATTGGAAAGGAATTTCCTTAGCGCGATAGGTTATAACATCAACTACGGTACCACTTACTGCACCCATAATGGTGCCGAACGGACCAGTTGCACTTACATTTAAAGTGGTTGCTCCAAGGGTTGCAGAGGCCCAGTTGGCCGTGTAGATACCATCGTTGGCGATAGTGTCGGGAGCTATGCCATCATCAAGCAGGTTGAAGACTGGGTCGCCATTGCTTGAGGTTACTGTCACAGTTGCGCCCGTTTGAGCTACAACACAGTCGTTAATATTTGCACTGACCAATGTCATAACACCACGATCAGCTGAAAACCCATTGGCAGGGCTTATGGACATTGATGGTGTGCCTGGCACGCAGGATACTGCATTGAATGCGTTCAACCGACCGCCTGTAACAGAAGTTCCTGCAAGACCAATAATGGGATCTGTAGATGCCAAGATTAGGTTTTTGACACCCAAGTGTGTTGCCGTTGGATTTGATGCCCAGATAAGTGCTGCTACACCCGAAACATGCGGCGTGGCCATGGATGTGCCACTAAGGGTTAGGTAGGTATTTGCTGGCCCAGTACTTACTATGTTTACGCCAGGTGCTGCAAGATCTACTGTTGTTGCACCAAAATTGGAGAAAGTAGCTAAAATATCATTGTGATCAGTGGCTGCAACTGAGATAACATTTGGAACATCATAGTTGGCAGGGTAGCTAGGTAGTGCATCATTATTGCTGGCTGAGTTGCCAGCTGCTGCGATAAAAAGCAATCCCGCAACATCAAGTGCCTGAATTGCGACAAATAATGCGGGATCGAAACCGCCACCGCCCCAACTGTTACTGGTTAGTTTAATGTTTACACCATAAGTGTTTTTCATTAACAGAACATAGTCCATGCATTGAAGTGCATTTGAGGTGAACCCGCTGCCGAAAGCATCGAGAAACTTCAACCCCATCATTTTCACCTGATGGTTAACGCCAACAACACCAGTACCGTTGTTGCCAACGGCACCAATCGTACCTGCAACATGGGTGCCATGATGGTTATCATCCATCGGATCACCATTATTTAGAATGGCATTGATGCCGTGTACATCATCAATATATCCGTTGCCATCATCATCAATAAGGTTGCCTGGGATTTCACCTGGGTTCGTCCATATGTTTGCAGCAAGGTCAGGGTGTGTGTAGTCAATGCCAGTATCGATAATACCAACCACGGAATACGGATCACCTATTGTAACGTTCCATGCTAAATCGGCATCAATATCTGCATTTGCTGTACCCGCAGTTTGGCCTGTATTATTCAGACCCCAAAGTTGAGAGTACATCGGATCGTTTGGCAAAAGGTTGGTATGAAGAATTTGATCAGGAACGGCATATTCAACGATACCAGATGCTTGTAAAGTCGTAAGAGCCTGTTTAACAGACATTCCTTTAGCCAAGTGAAGAATTGACATCCCCACCGATTGTAGGCGATTCTCGCTTGCTACACCAACGCTGTTAAGTATGCTGTTAACGGATGCTCTTGCGATGCCACTTTTGAATTTGACAATTACCCGATCCGTAGCTTGGGTTTGGTTTCCTTGTATTGCGGCCACAGATGTTGCTGCGGTAGCAGGTAGTGCTAAAGTAAACACGCTTATCAGCATGATTAGACAGGGAGTAAATCCCCAGTATTTAATTTTCATTTTTTCCCCCTTCCTCTATAATACTCTTTGAGAATCTATACGTTTGTATCCTCAAGTGTTGATTATAGACTAGTTTTGATCTACCCCCTAATTTTTTTGCGAAAGCTTATTCAATACGTGTAATAGTTGTATCCAATGGCGTTACACTTGCGAATTAAGTTTTATGACATGAAGTGAGATAAAATGAAGGTTTCTTATTGGTATGATAGCTGAAAAAAACACATGCAATGTATAGGTTGTGCTAACTTAAGACCCTCGTCATGGCTGTATCATAAAGTGCTGTGGCAAACGAGGGTTTAGTTTTTTCGAGTTCAAGGATTGTTGCAAAGGATAGACAAATAGCTTTGGTTTCAGATATGGCAATCACATCGGCAGTTGCGGGGCTAAGGCCAGCAACAGATACTTCGCCCAATAAGCTGCCTTGTGCAAGTTTTGCGATATGGATGCCATAAGATTGGACATCAACTTGACCTTCAATGATAAGGTAGAGGTAATGACTTTGCATGCCTTCATTGATTAAAAACTGACCCTTCTTGAAGCTTCGAATGTTTGCTGAATCACATAATTT
>JAJFLD010000133.1 GCA_021772875.1 Ghiorsea sp.
CATGGTCATGATACCTGAGATGGTCAGGCAAATACTATTAATGCCTAATTTGAGTGCTAATGGTGATATTCAATATGATGGACATATGCCTAAAGGTTATGATTTAAATTGGAGTTAATCTAATGGGGATATGTAATAAACGTGTTGCATGTATAATTTTTTAAAAACGGACAAGCTGCGATAGCAGAGTTACCCTTTTTATAGACAATGTATCAAACGAGTAGGATTATAACTATACGGAGCTTACTTGTGACCATGTCACTAGACCCGTACTCAAGAACGTAAAATGGTCACATCCAGAACCTGCTATGATGGTATTGACTTCATCATACATAGTCTCAATCATCGGGTGTTTAAAGCGACTAGTGTAAATCAAAGACACAATTGCAGTTTGGGAGACAGGCATGGTGCTCCAACGTAGGGTATTTTTCATTGTAGGCTTATTATTACTGTTGGCATCATGTGCGACTTTGAAGCAGGCCATGGCTATTCCAGAAGTGAAATTCTCTTTTGATAGGATTTCTGAGGCACGCATTGCAGGTGTTGATATGATGGCTGTTCAAAGTTTAAGTGATTTAAATTTTATGCAGCTTGCCAACATCAGCATGGCGATTTCGCGTAATCAGGTGCCTATGGATTTAACAGTGTTTATCAAAACTGAAAATCCAGTTGTGAATCAATTTGCCCAAGCATTGGTCGCTTTGGATTGGACATTGGTACTCGATGGGCGAGACACCATCAAAGGCACACTTAACGAAAGAGTGCCTCTGCCCTCAGGGCAAATACAAAACATACCTCTTCAATTGAGCTTTAACATGACCAACTTTTTCACAGGTGATAATGCTACAGACATGCTTGATTTAGCCATGGCCTTTGCGGGTAATGCAGGTCAAGTGCCTAAGGGCGTGGCATTGAAAATTACACCTACCATTGAAACACCTTTTGGCCCAGTGAAATACAAAGAAATGTTGATTGAACCCAAGCTCGGAAAGGGGCATTTTATCTAGAGCTTTGTTTGTGCATCATTCAGCGGCGGATAAAATACGGTAAGATACAAAGGCTCACTCCAAGCAAAATAAGTACTGTGGTGTTTGTTATCAGATACGGTAGTAACATCAACAATAGACCACAAAAAAGAGGCACCACCGCGCGTTGCTTTTTGCCGTACATCAAAAAGGCAAAACCCATGGCACCAAAAATAAGCCCGAGATAAATGGATGTGGTATTTAACAATGTTACCTCCTATGCCATGCCCCAATGGGCAGAGTGTTACACATGTATAGTTTCACTTTTTTTAAGAATCAAATGGCAAGGGGCAACCAACAATAAGGGCAAAACAATCAAACTACCTATCACGCCCGTGATTAAACCACCCAATACCATCCATGAAAAAGGTTGAAAGATTTCAGATGCACCGCCAATGCCAATAAGAATAGGCAGCAGCGAAACAATCGTGGTTACTACAGTCATCAAAATAGGGCGAAGACGCAGGTGAATGGCTTGTTGCCAAGCCTCCAAAGTAGCCAACCCTAGGTGTGACTGTCGATTGGCTTCATTGATGAGTACAATGCCGTTGTTCACCGCTATACCAATCAAAGTAAGCGCCCCCATGCCAATGGATGCATCCAAACCATGGCCAGTAAGCAAGACGGCTATCAGTCCACCAGCTAATGTAATCGGAATAGCAGTGAGGATTGCTAAAGGTTGTTTCCATGATGCCAGTTGTAACACCATCAACAAATAAATCAGTCCAATAGCGAGAAATGCGGTCAGAGCAAAATGTTTAATCGTTTCCATGATGACAGGATATTGGCCACTGACCACAGCGCTGTAACCCTTGGGAAAGTCCATTTGATTCAAAGTGTGTTGCACATCATTGGCCACGGCCATCAGATTGCCATCGGCTTCGGCCAACAAAGTCATCTGACGTTGTCCATTCAAGCGTGTTACGGATGAAGCAACCGATGTCATTTGGATATTTGCAACGCGCTTTAATGGAATCCAGTCACCAGTTGCAGTGACAATGGGTAAATCACCAACTTGTTCTGGGCGGCTCATGGATTGATTTTTCCAATGCAACAATACAGGGATACTTTCTTGCTGATGCACCACAGTTGTTGCTTGTACTCCTAAACCAGCTGCCCGTAAGGCTTGATTTACATCCATGGCGCTAAGCCCATACATGGCTAAGGCGGAGTTATTTAAATGTACGACAAGTTGATTGCTGCGCACTTTTGTATTGTTAACAATATTTGAAATATCAGGCTTGCTTTTTAACATCGCCTCAACCTGATTGCTTAAGGATATCAGCTTATTACTATCATCACCGTAAATGGTGACACCGAATAAAGCAGGAAGGCCAGAAAAACTTTCATCCATTTTTTCTTGGGTTGGGTGATGAAATAAAAAGCTCATGCTGGTGTAATCGCTATAAAGATGACGAAAACGTTTCATCATCTCATCAGCAGAGGCGCTGCGTTGGTGCAAAGGTTTTAATTTCATCATCATTTCACCACGATGCGGACCTTCAATTTGATATCCAATCTCGGGTGAACCGGTACGTCGATAAACAGCTTGGACTTCCTTTTGTGCTAAGGCGATAGTTTCTAATTCATTGCCCACCCGATTGCTTTCTTGCAATGATGTGCCTGGTGGCATGATGTATTCTACCAAAATAGAACCTTCATCCATGGGTGGTAAAGCGAAGCTCTGCCGTTGGCTGCAAGAAGTGTTGCGGCTATCAAAACCAACATCATAGCAGCAAACACACTACGACGATGACCAAGAGCCCATAAAAATAGTTTTTGCATTTGTGTTTGCAGACGACTAACCCAATGTGGTGTATGTATGACACTGTTAAATAGTCGACTTGCTGATAAGGCAGGCACAAAAAACAAGGATAAAAATAGAGACACCAATAGTGCGACACTGACCGTCCAAGCAAAGGGGCGTAAAAAGAGCGCTGCAATACCAGAGATGAGTAATAATGGTAAAAATGCCGCTAAGGTTGTCATTGTGCCACTGGCATCAGGTGCCGCAATTTCAAGCGTGCCCTGTAAAGCAGCTTCTTCGGCACTACTTTGTGCGCGGTGACGGGCGATATTTTCAGCTACAATAATAGCATCATCGACAATCATACCAATCACCAAAGCTAAGGCTGTCATGGTCACAATGTTTAAGGACAAACCCATCCATTGCATCATGGCCAAGGTAGCCAACAAGGTGATGGGAATGGTCATTGCAATCACAAACGTCAGTCGCCATGAACCCAAGAAAAGATACAAAACAACCACGACCAACAAAGCACCAAGCCACAAGTCTTGGATAATTTCACCCCTAGCTCGAGCAATAATTTCGGATTGGTCGTAGAATTTATGAATCTCGCTCCCTGCTGGTAACAAGGCTTCGAGCGTAGCGATATGGGTGTCCAATGCTTGTACAACATCAAGCGCATTTGCACCCATTTGTTTGCGCACCAATAAAGCAATAGCAGGTTTACCATTGCCATGAATGACATAATGATTCGGCACAAACCCTTCTCTGACATCGGCAATGTCTTCTAAGCGTATGGGATGTTGCATATTTGGTGTTTGAATGGTGAGTTGCTGCAAGTCCGCTAGTGTTTGCATACGGCCATCACTGGAAACAACCCATTCGCGCCCGCCTTCATGAACAAATCCGGCGACGTGAATGTTGTTGATGTCTTGCATAGCTTGGTTGATATCAGATAATCGTAAATGTGATGCCAGTAGCGATTCTGGTTTTATGGTCACCATAAAGCTACGCTGCTTACCGCCTAAGATATCAATGTGGGATACACCTGATACTTGCGTTAAACGCGGCAACAACTGATATCGAACGTCATTGAGCAACTGGGCAGGGTTGTCAGGTGAGGTAATGGTGTAACCTGCAACTTCTTGCAGGGTCGTGCCAATTTGTTCCAAACGTGGCGATACGCCTTGGGGCAGCTGCCCTGTTATACCAGATAAATTTGCTTGTACACGCTGGCGTGCTTCTTGAATGCTTGTCCCCCATGAAAATTGCACACTGATATGTGAAATACCTTGCGCGGATGTAGAGCTAACGCGATTCACACCATTGATACTTTGCATGTCTGAAACAACCAGCTTTGTGATTAACTGATCCATATCTTCAGGTGATGCACCAGAAAGATGGGTAATAATATTAACCACAGGAACATCTAAACTAGGCAATAAATCCATGGACATACGTTGCCACGCTTGGATGCCAGCCATGATGATAAGCAATAAGGTCAGGCCAATCAAAAGGGGTTTTTGGATACATTGTTGAATGATGCGAGACAATAATGTTGTTTGATTCATCATTTAATCGGGAGCCTGATAATGTTGACTGAAATCATGGTAAAGCAATTCATAAGCATGGCTATTGGCAAGTTGCTCATCGCCGTTTAAACCTTTTGTTACTTCCACCAGTTGTTGATCGTACAAACCTGTTTCAACGGCTTGTTTGTGCCAGTTTTGCGCTGTTTTTACGAACACAAAGGTGTTTCCTCTATCATCATGTGCAATAGCAGATAAAGGCACAGCCATGCCTTGATGCTTTTGCACCATGGTTCCCGATATCTTTGCTCCAATCGGGAGTTTTCCGATATCGGGACCTTGAAGCCATAATTGTGTAGCACCTTGTTGTGTTGTTTCAGGCAGGATGGATGTTACATGCGCTTGTTGAGCCTGAGGCTCACCATCGATATAAATTTGCATCTCTTTTAAGGTTGCTCCTGAAGTAGGAAATAAGGCAGCTTTGATGCGTTTATGTTGGGTATCAACAATGCGAGCTAGCTCCGTGCCAGCAATGGTATATTGACCGATATAAACATGGCGGGCAGTGAATATGCCTGTGATAGGTGCCATGATTTTTGTTCCTGTATGCAAAGAAGTGATGGCTTGTTTGACAGATGATCTATGCGCGCGCGCTAAAGCCAAATTATTTTTACTCATATTAATTTGTTCATGTGTGGTCAAACCTTGTGCAAGTAAACTTTGCTTTAAATCCAGGTTTTTCTGGGCAAGTGTTACTTCCGTTTGTGCTTGTTGATATTGTTGCTGTAAATCCATGGCTTTGGCTTCCACATCTTTGCCTGCCAGCAGGAATAAGGTGTCGCCTTGTTGTACGGGTGTTTCGTCTTCTGAACCAATGTTGACAATCAGACCATTGGTTCGTGCTAAAATTGAAACAGCTTGCGAACTTTGCACTTGTCCAAACCACGGTAAGACACGATTAAAAACATGTGTTGTTTCAACCTTGCTCGTGGTGATGTTTTGCGCGTGCGCAGACAATGATGCAGAACAAAACATGACTATACATAGAGCGAGCAGTAGTTTTTTCATCAAATTCCTCTTGGCGAGCATTGTCGGGGGTGTTTATGTCTCAGTGGATAGCTAGCGATGAAGCTGATGTTTGCAATGAAAAAAGATAGTTGCAACAACAGTAAAGCTCCAAAAATATGGCATTAAGGTGTTGTTGATTCTTTTACAAGAAGCATGCAGGTGGCTGTGGCGTGGGCATAAAGTTTGCCCGCTTGGTCTTTGAGTTGACCTTCAGCAATGGCTAAGGATTTGGAGATATTGATAAGATTAGCTTCAGCGATAAGCGGCACATCCATAGGCACTGGCCGACACATTTTGATGTTCAAATCTATGGTGGCATAAGCTGTGTCTGCGTTCAGCATGGTATGCACAGCACAACCTGTTGCGGTATCTAAAACGGTAGCTGAAAAGCCGCCATGCACGCCACCAAAAACATTGCTGTGTCGTGTATCGGCAAACACTTCAAAGATGACATGGCCTTTTTCAACCAGCACACCTTGCATAGGCACAGTCTTTAACATTTCCGGTAGTGCGATGCTTTGATCAAGCATGGCTTGCATCCATTCCAAGCCTGTTTTGTTGTTGAGTGTCATAATAAACCTCTCATGTTACATCTTCTTTATACAACATCCTTCATGGGAACATCATAGTAGAGCATAAGATGTTTATAAACAATGGCAGCTTGTTGGCATCGGCTTTGCTCATCATCCCAGTATGAATCCTGACTTGGTAATTAATTATGGCAAAGAAGCATTGGAAATGATTTTGATGTTATCTATGCCCATGCTGATTGTGGCACTTGTTGTGGGTGTCGCGATTTCATTGTTTCAAGCGGTGACACAAATCCAAGAAATGACACTAACCTTTGTGCCTAAAATCATAGCCGTGTTTGTGGCTATGGTGGTTGCAGCGCCTTGGATGGTTGAAACTTTAGTCAGTTATACACGCCGTATCTTCGAATCCATTCCGACCCTGCTGAACTAATGTTTCCTATGCCGTCAGAACAAGATATTTTGGTGGGCATTCTTGTTTTTTTACGTATCAGTTTGTTGTTGATGTTATTGCCCGTATTGGGGCATAAATTGGTACCAACCACGGTTAAAACGGGACTTGTTGGATTATTGACGCTTTTGTTATTTCCAATTGTTTCCAAATTTGCGCCTGTGATTGAACCCGATCCTATCCATTTTGCATTTTTCGCTATGCAAGAAATGTTGCTGGCAGCGGCTTTAGGCATGTTAGCCCAGCTTATTTTTACAGCAGCACAATTTGCAGGACAGATGATGAGCATGCAAATGGGTATGGCGATGGCCAACATCTTTGACCCTGCGACATCATCCCAAAGTGCAATCGTGGCACAGTTTGTCGGAATTTTGGCGATTTTGATGTGGCTGGCCAGCGGTGCCCACCATTTGTTTCTACTCACCATCATTGAATCATTCTCTATTTTACCACCTGGTTCTGAATGGTCATTCAATGGTTGGGAAGTGATTACCCAAGCTGCAGCCAACATGTTTATTTTAGGTGTAAAGTTGATGGCACCTGTATTATTGCTGTTATTTTTTGTGTATGTAGCCCTTGGTTTGGTTGCCAGAGCGGTGCCACAGGTGCAGGTGTTTTTTGTAAGTTTCCCACTTTCTGTGGGTTTGGGCCTTTTGGTGCTGGGCCTATCTTTGCCTGCATTTATGTCGTTGATGTATGATGGGTTTGTCGGCCTTGGCCAAGACTTGCCTATGTTTTTGCATCGACTTTCAGGCAAGTAGGGCAATGTAGATGGCAGACGACCAAGACAAAAGTCAGCAGACCGAAGAAGCCAGTGATAAGCGGCTCGAAGATGCCAGAAACAAAGGTCAGGTTGCCACCAGTCGTGAGCCATCCACTGCAATTTCATTTTTAATCTTAGCTTCGTTATCCATCACAGGTGTTGGCGGCTGGATGGCGATGCGCACAGAACATTTGCTGAAGTTTTATTTGTCTGGTGAAGCAGTCATTGAGATGACACCCAAGGGCATGCAAACACTATTGATTGATTTGGCCATTGATATTGCATTGCTAGTACTACCCATTGCCATCCCCATGGTATTGCTGGGCATGCTGGTGATTTTTTTGGTCACGGGCCCCGTATTCACTTTTGAAACACTTCAGCCTAAGTTTGAAAAGGTGAGTCCACTTAAAGGTTTGGGGCGTTTGTTTTCTACCAAGTCTTTAGCGGAATTTATCAAGTCTGTCAGTAAGTTATCCATGATTAGTTTTATTTGTTGGTATGTGGTTTCAGATCTTTTTGTGCCCGTAATTCAAAGCACGCGTAAAAGCGTAGATGACATTGTGATGCTTTTGGTCGAAGGCAGCTTATCCCTTGTTGGTTTGGTGGCGGCATTTTTCTTTGTTATCGCTTTGGCTGATGTGATTTACCAGCGCTGGGAACACGCAAAATCCATGAAGATGTCGATGAAAGAAGTGCGCGATGAACATAAAGAATCTGAAGGGGATCCTCAGCTCAAAGCCAAAATCCGTCAAATTCAAATGGAACAAGCGCAAAATCGTATGATGGCTGATGTGCCCAAAGCAGATGTGGTCATCACCAACCCCACCCATTTTGCAGTGGCATTAAAATACGATGGCAACAGCGGCCAAGCGCCTAAAGTGATTGCCAAAGGTCAAGATCATATTGCCCAAAAAATAAAAGCTTTAGCCAAGGAAAATGGCGTACCTATTCGTGAAAATAAACTTTTGGCGCGTTCCTTGTTTAAGGATGTTGAGATAGGTCATGAAATCCCAGAAAAACTGTTTGAGGCAGTTGCGGTGATTTTGGCAGAAATCTTCAAAATAAAGTCATAGCTTAAAGGGAATATTATAAATGTTGGCAACAGCTACTTTAACATTACAGCGCATGAGCAAACATACAGATGTGATGCTGGCTGTTGGTGTTTTGGCAGTGTTGATGATTATGATGGTGCCATTACCAACTTGGGTGATGGATGCTTTGTTGGCTGTAAATATTGCAGCAGGCATTTTGATTCTGTTGACGGCATTGTATGTCTTAAAACCCCTAGAGTTTTCAATTTTCCCATCCTTACTTTTACTCACCACTCTTTTCCGTCTTTCTTTAAATGTGGCAACTACACGTCTTATTTTATTGCATGGTCAAGATGGTACGGCCGCAGCAGGTCAAGTGATTGAAGGTTTTGGTCAGTTTGTGGTGGGTGGTAATACAGTTGTTGGTTTAATCATTTTTATTGTTTTGGTATTGATTAACTTTGTGGTGATTACCAAAGGTTCAACACGTATTGCCGAAGTTGCAGCACGGTTCACTTTGGATGCCATGCCAGGTAAACAAATGGCGATTGATGCAGATTTGAATGCAGGCATGATCAGTGAAGAGCAGGCCAGAAAACGCAGGGAAGATGTAGCACGAGAAGCTGAATTCTATGGTTCTATGGATGGTGCGGCGAAATTTGTGCGTGGTGATGCTGTAGCTGGTTTGATTATTACGGCCATCAATTTGATTGCGGGTTTGATTATTGGTACAGCCCAGCAAGGCATGGCGGTGGGCGACGCCATGAATGTGTACAGTATTTTGACGGTAGGTGATGGTCTTGTTTCTCAAATTCCAGCACTGATTATCTCTACCGCCGCAGGTATTGTGATTACGCGGGCAGGCAGTGGTGCCACGATGTCTACTGAAATCACGGATCAATTTAGTGCCCATCCTAAAGTGCATTTTATTGCAGGTGGAGCGATGTTGTTTTTAGGTCTTGTGCCAGGCCTTCCCTTTATTCCTTTTATGTTGTTGGCCATAGGTCTTGTCTTCACGGGTTGGTCATTGCAAACATCGGCAGCGCAAAAACTGGAGCAACCTGTAGAGCAAGAGGAAGCAGTTGCATCATCTGAGCGAACAGAAGAGAAACCGATGAGCGACTTGTTAACAGTGGACCCGATTCGTTTGGAAGTGGGTTATGGTTTGATTGATTTGGTAGAGGGTTCTGCCGATGGTAATTTGTTGGAGCGTCTACAAACAGTGCGTCGTCAAATTGCCCAAGAGATTGGTTTTGTGTTACCACCAGTACACATCAAAGATAATCTGCAACTGGGTGTTGGTGATTATCGGGTATTGGTGCGTGGTGCCGAAGTTGGCAGTGGTGAAATACGGCCGAGAAACTTGATGGCGCTTGAAGGGCAAGTGGCAGGTGCTCCTGTGGAAGGTATTGCCACACAAGAGCCAGCATTTGGCCTACCAGCACTTTGGATCACACAAGATAAGCGGCAGCAAGCAGAGCTCGCGGGTTATACTGTGGTTGAGCCTGTGACAGTGGTGGTTACCCACATCACCGAAATCCTACGTGGACATGCATCAGAAATGTTGGACAGATCACAAACACGCGAACTTGTAGAAATGTTGAGCGAGCGTTACCCCAAAGTGATTGATGATATCGTGCCAGCACAAGTGTCATACGGTTTATTACAAAATGTATTGCAAAGATTGCTCATGGAATGGGTGCCAATCCGTGATTTGTTATTGATTGTTGAAACCATTGCAGATGGTTTGAGCGAGCAGAAAGATGTGATGGGTTTGGTGGAGAAAGTTCGTCAAAAATTAGGCAGAAGCATTGTGCAAAATCACTTGGATAATCAGCGTGAGTTGGCTGTATTCACAGTGGATTCTAACCTAGAACAAACCATGAATGAACGCTTGGTGCAATCGCAATCTGGCACATTACCCCTGCCTCTAGACTTCCCCCAATGGCAACGTCTATTGACGCGCTTCACTGAATTATCATCCCAGCAACAAGTGGATACACCGGTGTTGTTGACCACACCCTTTTTGCGCCCTCACCTAGCGATGGCCTTGGGCAAAGTGATGCCACGTGTGGTGGTGTTGTCGGTAGCAGAAATCCCTCCGCGTGTGCATGTGAGAACCATGGCGAAGTTGAGTTTACATGATGCAAATTAAATCTTTTTCAGCCCCAAGATTACATGAAGCTTTGGCACTGGTGCGTCAAGAGCTTGGCCCTGATGCAGTGATTCTTGATCGTACAGAATCCAAGGATCAACAAAACAACGCGGTTTGGAGTGTGCATGCAGCACTGGATACCGAAGCAAAAAATGTAACCTTGCCTAGACATCAACAGGACACCTCATCCAACAGCTTGGAAGCTTCCATGCAAAGGTTGGAAAAGATTGCGGTGAGCTTAGGCAACCGTGATGTTGAGCAATACCGCCAAGCCATTGCCAGAAAACCTGTGCGAGATGCCTTTGATCATTTGCTTGGCATGGGTGTATCAGCGGTGAATGCTTTTGAAATGGCAGAGGATTATGCCAAACAAAGCCCCATTGCAATGCAAGCTCTAAAATGGTCCAAACGCATCAATCCACAGCTGGAACGCACGGTGATTTTATTTTCAGGCGCCAATGGCGCAGGGAAAACATTGTTGGCAGCTAAACTAGCAACCCATTACAGCCTGAAGGGTGTTGCGGTGTCACTGATGACCACAGATACCAACCGCATGGGGGGTAGCGACGTTTTACGCTCATACGCAGCTATTTTAGGCGTGCCCTTCCATGTGATTCGTCATGAAGAAGATGCCAATCAAGCCAAGCTTGAAAGCAAGTCGGCACAGCTTGTGCTTATAGACACTGAAGGATGGAATAATCGTCATGCCTCAGGTCTTCGCCAACAAATGAAACTTTGGGAGACATTGGGTTGCACGCATCGGATATTATTGATGTCGGCAAGCATGGATGAGTCGGATGGACTTGCGATGTTGAAACGTGCGCAAGGATTAGGTCTGACAGATATTGCATTCAGTAAGTTAGATGAAACATCACGCCCGGGTAAAATTGTAAACTGGGCAGAAGCATCACGGATGCCGATGTCGTATTGCAGCTTTGGCCCTGAAGTGCCTGACCAAATGGGTTGGTTAACCCCTAAGGCGTTAACAGCGATTTTGGTGAAGCAATACAGGCTGCAACAAGATGACAGTGAAGAGGAGACGATTGCATGAGTGTTGGAAAAGAAATGCCGCGTGTCATAGCAATAAGTAGCGGTAAAGGCGGCGTTGGTAAAACATTTTTCTCTATTCATTTGGCAGCTTATGCAGCAACCAAAGGGCATCGTGTATTGTTGTTGGATGCAGATTTGGGGCTAGCTAATGTTGATGTGATGTTGGGTGTCTCGGCGAAGGGTTCTGTGCTTGAAATGGTGCGTGGTGAAAAATCTTTACCCAATTTGATTGTGCCCACCAAAGCAGGTTTTGATGTGTTGCCTGGTGGTAGTGGTTTGTATGAGCTTACAGCTTTAGATGCAGGGCAACAGCAAGTGATGATGGATGAAATGCGCCATGTGTCGGGCAATTACGATTTGGTGCTCATTGATGTGGCAGCAGGCATTGGGGATAATGTTTTATACTTTGTCTCCGCCTCAGAGTCTGCCGTTGTGATTCTAACACCTGAACCAACATCGCTGACTGATGCTTATGCTTTGATTAAGGTGTTATCGCGTCAGCGTGGCGTGAATCGCTTTATGGTGGTTGTGAATCAGGCCGACGATTTTGATGCGCAAGTCACTTTCAGGCGTTTATTGTCGGTGTCCGACAGATATTTGGATGTCCATTTGGATTATGTAGGCCATTTGCCTTACTCACCGGATGTGCGCAAAAGCATTCAAAACCAATCCTTATTACAAGATCAAGATTCACCGAAAACCAGACAAGATTTGGATGTAGTTTTACAAAGTATTTTATCGCGCCCGCGTGATTTGAATAGAAATGGTGGCTTACAATTCTTTTGGGAACACAGCTTGAATGAAGGTTTGCAAATGCAGGATAAGCAAGCCGGACAAGGGGGATAATATGAGTTTATTAAATGCAACAGTAACAGGTGCCGTTGCCGGTGCATCTATGGCCTTTGCGGTGTGTATGTTCAAAGACATTAGTTTAGCTGACACCTTATTTAGGATGTTCATTTTGGCTATTGGCGGGGCTTGGATAGGATTTTTATTGTCATGGTTAAGCATCATCTTGCCCAAAGCTAAACATCCACAGGAACACCGTTCATGAGCTCAGCGCACAATTATGCACATGCATCGTTGAATGATCCCGATGCGTTGCTGAAGGAGTATCTGCCCATGATTCGATACCATGCAGATCAACTGATGCGACGCACACCAGCATCCATTGAGTTGGATGATATGATTGATGCAGGTGTATTGGGTTTGTTGGATGGCGCGCAGCGTTTTGATACAAGTAAAGATGTGCTTTTCAAAACCTTTGCTGCTTATCGTGTGCGTGGTGCAATGATTGATTATTTAAGGGCATTCGACTGGATGCCACGTGGTTTGAGAGATACATCCAAAGCCTTGCAAGGCGCCTTTCATGCTTTAGAGCAACGGTTTGGTAGACCCGCTGAAGAAAAAGAAATTGCAGATTTTTTGGAAATGGACATTGACACCTATAGGTTAAAACTGGATCAAGTGCGTTCGATGTCGGTGGTGTATTTTGATGATTTGCCCGTGGTGGGTAGCAATGATGATGAATTGCATATGTTGGATATTTTGGCAGGTGATGAAAGCTTGATGCCTGAGCATCAAACTGAGGTAAGCCAATTTGTTGAAAAATTGGCTTTGGCTATTGATGAGCTGCCTTTGCGTGAAGCGGTGCTGGTAAGCTTGTATTATTATGAAGAATTGACCATGAAAGAAGTAGCTTTGGTTTTGGGTTTGACGGAATCACGTGTTTCACAATTGCATGGTCAAATGGTGATGCGTTTGCGTGGTCACTTGCAGCTTTCAGCAGATGGGAAGTCTAGGGCAACAAAGAGGAGTAAACCATGAATATAGCGGTGGATATGAACATGTTAAGTATGATATTTGATGGTGGTTTGGTGTTGGCGATTCTTGGCTTGTGGGTGATGTGGTATCAACAAGCTGGGCAGCGTAAGAAGGTGGAGGCGATGTTGGAGCATGCCTCTTTAGAGTTGCAGCAAGCAACCACATTGCTCGATCAGGTGATGGCACAATTGCCTGCCTTGCAAAAGCAACAGTTGGATGTTGCGCCACAACCTGTAGCAAGCAAGCAAGTGAGGCAGGACAAACAAGCCATTGAAAAAGTATCGCAACAAGATCAAGTGAACATCAGCGTGCAAAAGCTGAAAGCATCATTGCCAAAATCGAAATTCCAAGATGCCAATGTTTCAGCGCAAATTATGCGTTTGAAGCGCGAAGGTCTATCCATGGAGGGCATTGCAAAACATTTGGAATTACCTGTTGCACAAGTACGTTTGATTTTGTTGCTGCAAACATCAAAGGCCTAGTTTGACCAGTTTTCTGAATGTAAGTTTACCGATATTAATGCAGGTAAGCCGTTCAGAAGGTGGCACCTTGCTGCCGTGGCCCAATGGTAGTTTGTTGTCTGGGCGTTTGATGCCGCCTGAAACGGGGTCGGGCGCTATGCTCATGCTTGGTAATTATAGGGTACGTATTGAAGTGCCTCCGAACATACCGATGGGCAAAATTTGGCTGCAATTGTTGCAACGCGAAATGCCTGGTCAATTCCGCGTGCTCACTGAAAAACAAGCTATTCTTTTTATTGCCGAGATGCTGGACAAAAACAAAGATAAACCTGAGCTATTTAAAGCCTTGCAAACGGAACAACAACAAAAACAACAAGGCAAAGATACATGGTTAAAATTCCCTGTAGAGTCGCTGCCCTTTATGGCCGAACAATTTGGCGAACGGCTGATGTTGCTACATCCCAAACATCAACAACCACAAGGTTTTGTACAAAAGGAAGAAGAACAAAATGGTTTTATGTTGCACGGCCGATTAGATTTAGAACATCTCGGGGCACTGGCCTTTGCTTTGGAAGGTAGGGATGGCGAAGCTTGGAAGGTGCATATTCATCTTGAAAACAAAGCTTTAAAACAAGAAGTGGAACAACAGTTTTTAGCTTGGTTACAAGGCAAGGAAAAACAATCAAAGCTGCGATTAGAAGGCGCTGTTTTTGATGCAATCCCAGAGTCTATGGGCTCTCACTCGGAACGGAAAGTTTGAGGTAGGGTTCAATTTCTAACCACATATCATCAAGCACTTTGTGTTGGTGTTGCATAAATAAAGTGGCTTGAGCATGTAATTGATGCAGTTCATCGGGTTTGCTTAATAAACGCGCGATTGCAGCTTGCAGCTCAACTTTATCTTGCACAATAATTGCAGCACCTTGCTGTTGCATATCATCCATCACAGCCCTGAAGTTTTGCACAAAAGAACCTGTAACCACACCACGACCACAAATCGCAGCTTCTAAGGGATTATGCCCACCAATGGGCACAAGGCTTCCTGCAATAAACACCATATCAGCTATGGTGTATAAACTTGTCAATACACCCATGGCATCAATGAGTATCACAGACTCTTTGCCCGTGCGCTCTTGCACATAGCGGGTGAAAGCTATGCCTTGTTCGCTTAGTAGCTGAGCCACGTGATTAAAGCGCTCTGGATGCCTAGGCACGATAAGGGTAAGTAAATTGGGCTGAAGCCGTTGCCATGTTTGCAAAAGAGGAAGGATTTGTGCCTCTTCATCTTCATGGCTGCTGGCAATGATAAGGATAGGCCGTTTTTCGCTGGGGTCCACGAGTTGGCGCATGTGTTGGGCATCCACATCTGGTGCTTTAATCGCAAATTTAAGATTTCCTACAGCTTTGATACACGCTTTTTTGACGCCAATACCGTGCAAACGCTCCGCATCCAAATCACTTTGCGCTAAAAATAATGACACAGCAGATAACCAACTTCGCCATAAGAAACGTGTGGCATGATATTGCGGAAAAGAGCGGTCAGAAATGCGCGTATTGACGCCAATAATTGGTATATGCCTCTTTTTGCATGCCTTTAACATGCCCGGCCAAAACTCAGTTTCGTTTAAAAGAAGCAGTGATGGTTTGAGGCGTTTGATAAAACGTGCCATCAAAAATGGTAAATCCCAAGGCAACCAACTTTTTGTAATCTGAGGGCCAAATAAACGCTCTGCATGCGCAAATCCGGTGCGTGTCACCACAGTAAGATGCACATGGTAACCATGGTCTAATAAGCGTTGAATCAATGAAGATACCGAGCTTACTTCGCCCATAGAACAAGCATGAACCCATACCGCATGGGGTTTTACTTTGGGCATATGAAGCGTGAGATGCTGATTGAGCTTTGAGGGCGACATGTTTATGCCTTGAGTTGATAATGCATCATGAGGGCAAGATAACGCCCATAAGAATCGGAAACAAGTGTCATTGAACCTCCACACCTCAAAAACCACCGTAAATTGACACAGCTTTCAAACGTGCAGAACCTTATCCTGTGGTATGACCACAAAAATAAAAGGAAAAGAGGTGCACCATGCAATCAAATACAAATTTAAAATTAAATACGAATACGGGAGAAAAATTTCCTTCGCTTGATATTCAATATGATGAAAAAAAAGCATTAGCTTGGTGTCGAATGAATGCTTATCCGAGGCCATGTTTTACGCTGGAATTATTAGATAGTTTCCAATCATGGTTTAAAGACTTGGTGCAGGATGAGCAGCACAATAACCTTAAGTACCTAGTTTTTGGTTCTAATGCTCCAGGGTCATTTAATCTTGGAGGGGACTTAAAACTTTTTTATGGATTGATCAAAACACAGAATAGAAAAGAATTGATGGAATATGCAATAGCATGTATTAAACCCTTGTATCAAATGCATACGGGGCTTGATAAAAATATAACAACAATTTCACTTGTGCAAGGAGATGCCTTAGGTGGAGGCTTCGAACTAGCAGTTGCAGGTGATGTTTTGATAGCTGAGCGTAGTGCTCAGATGGGTATGCCAGAAATTTTATTCAATCTGTTTCCAGGCATGGGAGCGTACAGTTTTTTATCAAGAAAACTTGGGGCGATGCAAGCAAAGAAAATGATTTTAGGGGGGAAATTATATTCAGCAAAAGAGATGTATGAACTAGGCTTAGTTGATGTTTTAGTTGAGGATGGTGAGGGTGAGAAAGCTGTTTATAACTACATTAAAGAAGAAAGCCACGCTCGAAATGGTATTGTTGCCTTGCGCCAAGCTGCACGTCATGTTAATCCAGTCACTTATCAGGAACTAGAGAAAATCACAGCGATTTGGGTTGAAGCAGCATTGCGATTAAACCATAGGGATCTTCGTATGATGGAACGTTTGGTTAAAAGACAGTCTGCCAAACATATGTAAAGGAGTAGGCTATTGTTTTAAGTATGATTTGAACTCATTGCATGTTTCCTTAAACATTGATTTTAACTTTATAAGAGTGGTTACCATAAGGGGTTGGGTCAGGTGTTCGCGTTGTTTCTCTACATTGTCACAAAGTTGGCAAATAGATGATGCGCCAATCATGCCTGATCCACCTTTTAAGCCATGACAAAGATCAATGAATGTTTGGGTATCCTTTTTAGCAATGGATTCTTCAAGTTGTAGAATTTTTTCTTCTGTCCCAGCATTAAATTTTTTGATTAAGTCGGACATGAAATTTGGACGTGTTGTGATTTTTTGTAAGCTTTCTAGTACCTTGGTATCAAGGTGCTGCCATGTGGTGCTACTGGTAGTTTTAAAGATACTTTGGACTGAAGCTGTGTTTTTAGGGCGAGTGGGTGTAAGTAAATCATCAATGGTAGAAAGTAACTTTTCGTGTTCTATGGGTTTAGTTAAGTAACCATCAGCGCCAGCATCTAAACATTCTTTGATTATACCAGATAATGCATCTGCAGAAAGCATAATGATGGGCAAATGTGTGCCAACCTCAAGAAAGCGATAGGCTTTAACCACCTCTAAACCAGACATGTTGGGCATGTTTACATCAAGGATTGCCATCGCAAAATCATCAGCTGAGTCTTGTAATATATCCAAGGCTTGTTCACCGTCTTCAACAATATGGGTTTTGTAGCCTGAGCGTTTTAATAGCTCTTGAATAACAATTTGGTTCACTTCATTGTCTTCGGCTATGAGAATACAGTGGTTTTGATGACTTTCTTTAACTTTTTGTCTGTCAGCGACGGAGATAACGTTGGCGTGCTGGGATGGCTTGTGGGTGATACTGACTTCGTGTAAAGCATTAAAGAGTAATGACTCATTCAGCGGCAGAGAAAGAATGGCAGAGTAACCAAGTTGCAATAAAATGCTGCGCTTATCAAGTTGCATTTCTGGTGCGATTAAAATCACTGCAAGGTTGGAGGTCTCATAATTTTTGCGAAATGTTTGGATAAATTCTTCGGGTGTTCCAGTTAGGCGGTTCTCATCAATGATCGCTACGGAGAACTCTTGCCCATTTTGTTGGGCTTTAAGCAAGGTTGGCAATAATTGTTCGTATGCTTGCAGCAAAACTGACTCAGGACCCCAGCGTTTGATGGGAATTTCTACTTTGGGTTGAAGGTGTTCATTGAGCAATAAAATAACACGGGTTTCTGAAAAAGTGTGTGCTCCAATTTCTTCTTTCGGCTGAGGTGACTGGCGTTTCAAAGGTAGGTCAAACCAGAATTCAGAACCTTTACCCTCTTCACTTTGTAGGCCAAGCTTTCCACCCATCAATGTAATCAATTCTTTAGAAATCGTGGTGCCCAGGCCCGTGCCGCCAAATTTGCGCGTGATGGATACATCGGCTTGGGTGAAACTTTCAAAAATTTTACTTTGTGCCTCTGCGCTCATACCAATGCCAGTATCGACAATTTTAAAATGAACCCATATTTTATCTTGTTTTGATTCGCCAATAAGTTCAATAAACACGCTTACATGCCCAGCTTCGGTAAACTTCATAGCATTGCTAATAAAATTCATCAACACTTGACGTAGATGAAGCTCATCACCAATCAATTGGAAAGGAATATTGGGGTCAACATGGGTTGAAAGATTTAACTTTCTTTCTTGTGCTTGGGAGAGAAAAGTCTGCTCTGTGGATGAAACCAATTCATGCAAATCAAAGGGTTTGATTTCAGTGGTGAGCTTCCCAGCTTCGATTTTTGAAATATCTAGCACATCTTCAATCAAAGCCAATAAAGATTTGCCAGAAGATTGAATCATTTGCACATATTTCTTTTGCTCTTTGTTAAGCCTTGTCATGCCAAGCAAGTCGCTAGCACCAATAATACCACCGAGTGGTGTTCTTAACTCATGGCTCATATTAGCAAGAAATTGTGATTTGGCAGCATTAGCTTCTTCAGCACTAGAAATTGCATGATGTAATTTCTTTAATAAATCAGCCATGTATAAGGGAAATACTGTGAGGGTTAATAATAAACCGATGCCAAGCCAAAAGTGCTGTGACCAATAAGGGTGCATTGTCCAAACTAAAGAAAAACCAAAGACAGCAACCAGCATAGCTACTCTTAAGTAATACACACCGTATCGAAAGCCATTGCCTGTGATAACCCAGAGGTAAATAGGGAGCAATAAAGCACCTACTTCACCAGATTGATACAATGCAGCTGAAGTTATGCCCATATCTCCCAAAATGCCGATAATTTTACGGGCATGGGATTGGGATGGTGAAACAATGATTCCAATAAAAATAGCGATGGAAAAAATCAAATAAGTGCTAGCTAAATAGAACGTGGTTGTTTGGTTAATAATTAAGAAATAAATGCAAAACATACTAACAATAATGAGACGTATTACGGCTTGGATATGTTCCGTATCAGCACGGTTCGAGAGCCTTCTTTTAATAGAAGACCATAAGTTATTGGAGTATATTTTTTTGGTAAAATCTTTTAAAGGCATTTCGAAACCTTAGCATAAGAAGAAAGTGGATTCATACTCACAATGTTAAATTGTGACGTAGAACACTTGTTTTTTGCAGCTTTAAAAACATGAGTTAAGGCATACCTCGCAATTTAAGTTGATGATAAATTAAAGTGTTAAACCTTAAAAAAACCATGACTATTAAGCATAGACGGTAAGCAATTGTTTTGCCAGAAAATGTGCGTTTTTTTTTAAAACATGCCCAATTGCAGCTTTGCTTCATCAGACATCATGACGCGATCCCATGGTGGATCAAAAACCAATTCAACATGAACATCGGTTACATTTTCGACATCCAATGTTTTTGCCCGCACATCATCGACGATAAATGGACCCATGCCACACCCTGCGGCGGTGAGTGTCATGATGATTTCAACGTGGTTACCACCTTCATCGGTGTCCACGACATGCATGTCATACACCAAACCTAAATCCACGATATTCACTGGAATTTCAGGGTCGTAACATGTTTTCAAAGCATCCCAAATGGCTGATTCTTCAACGGGGCCATTGGCTGTTTTGATTTCTTCTTTTTTAGCTGCCTTTTCTTGTTGATCGCCAAAACCAAGCGCATCAGCATCTTTGCCTTCTACACGTGCAAGGTTGCCATTGACGCTTACGGTGTAAGTGCCGCCAAGCTCTTGAGTGATGGCTACTTGAGCATTTTCCGGAATAATCACGGGCGTGCCTAGAGGAATCAAAATAGCGTCGATGTCGCGTGTGGTTGTAATCATTTGTCCTGAAGCCATTTTAACGTTCTCCTTCCACCCACAAACGGGTGAAAAACTCTAAGTTTGTTTGCGATGTGTCATGACACTTTGTCGTTTTAAGACAAGTGAAAAACAGAGGTGCTTTGTTGCGATTCATTTGCTCACTCTGTGATAGCTGGTTGATCATCATGTTCAATAGCTGATTTGATGGTATGCCAGCATAAGGTTGCACATTTGATGCGTGATGGAAATTCTTTAACCCCAGCCAATACAGCGAGTTTGCCTAAAGCTTCTTGATCAGGCTCTTCTTCCATGCCTGCTGTTGCCATAGCATGGAATGCTTCAAATAAACGCTCATATTCAGACAAAGGTTTGCCTTTGAGTGCTTGGGTCATCAATGAGGCAGAAGCTGTGGAAATTGAGCAGCCTTGGCCTTCAAATTTGATGTCTTCAATGATGTTGTCGGCATTGATTTGCAAGTAGATATGCAACTGGTCGCCACATAAAGGATTAAAACCTTCAGCATCATGGCTGCAAGGATCTAACTTACCAAAATTACGCGGGCTTTTGGTGTGGTCAATAATAACTTCTTTGTATAAATCGCCTAAACTGAACATGTAAGGTCTCTTTTTTGAACCATGATTTTGAACCACGATCCCCCAGGGGAGCCTCTCTTGCTTCGCAATTCGCCTTCAGGCACGAAGGCACAGAGATTTTTAACGTGAGATGTTTTATTTACTACAATGTAATGATATAAAAAGTGGTTCGAAAACAAGGAGGCGACACTCTTATTTTTTCTTTGTGTCTTTGTGCCTTCGTGGTTATTTTTTTTGTGAAAGTGCATCATGCGAACATATCCTTTGCTTTCGTAAGCGCTGCAAACAGTGCATCAACTTCGGCTTCTGTATTATAAATTGAAAATGATGCACGCGCTGTAGCAGGCACTTTGTAAAATTGCATCACAGGCATAGCGCAATGATGGCCTGCTCGGATGGCGACACCTTCACGGTCTAAGATCGTGCCTAAATCATGGGGGTGCACACCATCGAGTACAAAGGAAAGTACACATGCTTTTTCTTTTGCCGTACCAATTTGGCGCAAACCAGCAAAGCTTTGTGCTTTTGTGGTGGCATAATCAAGCAGCACTTTTTCACGCGCTGCAATCTTATCCAAACCAATGCTTTGAATATATTTGATAGCTTGCCCAAAACCAATCACACCTGCGATATTGGGGGTGCCAGCTTCAAATTTGTGGGGTAGGGCGTTGTATTGTGTTTTTTCAAAGGTGACCATCAAAATCATGTCGCCACCACCTTGATAAGGCGGCATGGCATTAAGCAATGCTTCTTTGGCAATCAACACACCAACACCAGTAGGGCCATACATTTTGTGGGCGGAGGTGGCATAAAAATCGATGTCTAAGGCTTGAATGTCGGTGCGCATGTGTGCAGCAGCTTGTGCACCATCCACCAACACTTTAGCACCCACGTTGTGTGCTTGCTGAATCATGGTCTCAATCGGGTTAATGGTGCCCAAAGCATTGGACATATGCACCACACCAACAAGCTTGGTGCGCTCGGATAAAAGTGTGGAAAATGCAGCCATATCCAACTCACCGGCTTCGTTCATAGGCACAACTTTTAAGATGGCACCCGTGCGCTCACACAACATCTGCCAAGGCACGATATTGGAGTGATGCTCCATATGTGTAATCAGGATTTCATCGTTTTTGCCAATGTTTGCATTGCCCCAAGAAGAAGCAACCAAGTTGATGCTCTCGGTGGTGCCACGCGTGAAAATGACTTCTTTGGTGGATTTGGCATTAAAAAATGCACGAATCGTTTCGCGGGCTGCTTCATAATCAGCAGTAGCGCGTTCAGATAATGTATGCACACCACGTTGGATGTTTGAATTGTCTTTTTCGTAATAATGAGACACAGCATCAATCACACATTGTGGTTTTTGTGTGGTTGCGGCGTTATCCAAGTACACCAGTTGATGACCATAAATTTCTTGGTCTAGAATGGGGAAGTCGTTGCGTATCTTTTCAATATTCATATCAATTTACTCTTTTTGTTTTAACCACAAAGGCACAAAGGCACAAAGTTTTAGGTGTTAATTGAACCAAAAACATGCGTACATATGTAGGTATGCCTAGCAAAACATTAATGTTTTTACTTTGTGCCTTTGTGCCTCTGTGGTTATTCATTTTAGGCAAGTAACTCATCAAGATCTTCAGAGTGTGGAAGTTTGGAGAAAGCTGCTTTTTCGATGTAAGCACGCACAGATTCACTGCTCATGGAAATCAACACTTCATCGGCAAATGCAAAGGTGAGCAGCTCTTGGGCGGCTTCTTCAGAAATGCCGCGTGAGCGAAGATAAAACATTTGTTTTGTATCCAGCTGACCCACGGTTGCACCATGAGCACATTTGACATCATCATTGTAAATTTCCAGCTCAGGTTTGGTGTCGATTTCGGCATGTTTGGAAAGCAATAAGTTGCCATTGGATTGCGAGGAATCGGTTTTAATCGCGTCTTTATGCACAATCACCTTGCCATTAAATACACCATGCGAACGACCATCTAATACCGTGCGGTAAAGCTCGTTGCTGGTGCAATGGGGGGCGGTATGATCGACACGGGTATGATGATCTACATGCTGCCTGCCGCCCAACACAAACAAACCATTGAGTTGGCAGTTTGCACCTTCTTCAGCTAAGTCGATCACCACATCAGCACGGGTTAACAAGCTACCCAGCTCTACAGTGTGTAAGGTGTAGTTAGAATCGCGCAGTTGTTTTACTTCAACACGTGCGATGTGGGATTGTTTGTCGCCTTCTTGTTGCAAGCGATAATGCTCAAGCTTGGCACCTTCTTTTAAAATCACATTGCTAGAAACATTACTTAAAACACGGCTATCATCCAAACCCATATAATGTTCAATGATTTCAGCTTGGGCATGTTGACCAAGCATAAAACCATGACGGATAACGTTGTTTTGATTGGATATATGTTGGATATACAAAGGTTTATCTAATTTTGTGTTGTCTGCGATACACACCGCAGCACCATCGCTTGCTTTGGCAGCATTCAGCGCCAGCAAACCATTAAATAAAGGTTCATCACCTGAAACTTTAAACAACTTATGCAATTGTTCG
>JAJFLD010000134.1 GCA_021772875.1 Ghiorsea sp.
TAATTTATCGGACAACTGCGCAATCAACATGTCAGGATTACCACCAAGCATAATGTCCGTACCACGACCAGCCATATTTGTGGCAATCGTAATCACACCCTTACGCCCAGCTTGAGAAACAATTTCTGCTTCGCGTTCGTGGTGTTTGGCATTCAGTACTTCATGTTTGATACTTTTTTCAGAAAGCATTTCAGAAAGCATTTCAGATTTCTCAATCGATGTAGTACCTACCAAGACAGGGGCACCCGTCTTGGATGTGCCTATGATATCTTCAATGATAGACAAGTATTTGTCTTCCTGGTCGCGGTAAATCAAATCGCCTAAATCTTTGCGCACCATATTTCTATGCGTAGGTACAATCACTACTTCAAGTCCGTAAATTTTATTGAACTCTTCAGCTTCCGTATCGGCTGTACCAGTCATGCCTGATAAGGTGCCATACATACGGAAAAAATTCTGGAAGGTAATCGATGAAAGGGTTTGGTTTTCAGCCTGAATAATCGCACCTTCTTTGGCTTCAAGTGCTTGATGTTGACCATCCGAATAACGGCGGCCTGCCATCATACGCCCTGTAAATTCATCAATGATAATCACTTCATTATCACGAACGATATAATCTTTTTCGCGTGTGAATAAGGTATGCGCCCGCAAACATTGGGTTGCAGCATGAAGCAAGTTGATGCTTTCAGGGTCGAACAAACTACCTTCTTGCAAATGTCCTGCTTCACGGAACAAGTCTTCAATGTGTTCTATGCCTTGTTCCGTAAAAGAAACTGCCTTGTCCTTTTCATCCAAATCATAATCAACGGCATCGAGTCTACGAATCAAACCATCCGCTAAGGTATAAAGCTCACCAGCTTGGTCTGTTGGCCCTGAAATAATCAAAGGTGTGCGTGCTTCATCAATTAAAATCGAATCTACTTCATCGACAATGGCAAAATTATAACCACGTTGCACCAAATCATCGGTTGAAAATGCCATATTATCGCGCAAATAATCAAAACCGAATTCATTGTTGGTACCATACGTGATATCCGCTGCATATGCAGCTTGGCGATCTTCATGTGCCATATTGCTAACAATCACACCTGTGCTCAAACCAAGGGCTGAGTAGAGTCGGCCCATTTGCTCAGCATCACGACTGGCCAGATAATCATTCACCGTAACAACATGCGCACCTTTACCACTTAAGGCATTCAAATAAACAGCCAAAGTTGCCGTTAAGGTTTTACCTTCACCTGTTTTCATTTCAGCAATTTTACCTTGATGCAAAATGATGGCACCAAGCACCTGAGAATCGAAATGGCGCATGCCCATCACACGCGATGAAGCCTCACGCACCACTGCAAAAGCTTCAGGTAATAAACCATCTAAAGATTCACCTTGCGTAATACGACCACGAAATTCTTCGGTTTTGGCTAGCAATGCTTCATCGGATAATGCCGTCATACTATCTGCAAAGCTATTGACCTTAGCGACAAGCGGATACAAGCCTTTAAGCACACGCTCATTGCGATTACCAAAGACTTTCGTTAACATCTTTAACATGGGTTCCCCTACCTACTTTAACTACGAATTAAAAATTTGACGCAAGATAACGCGCATCGCATATAAAATCATGTGATTTTTACTTGCTCGCCTTGTTTTCAGGCCATGCTTCAAATTGTGGCAGCTCACTATCTGCTTTTATATCATACCAAGGTGCTTTTTGTCCCACCCAAATATGACGCGCTGATTTGAGCTTTGGATCATCATCGAGTGTACCAAGTCTGAAAATATAATGTTCTTGATCCACTCTTTTAGCGTAAATATGTGAGCCGCATTCACCACAAAAGTAACGTTTCTTTCCTGGTGAAGATTCAAAGAATTTAAGCAATGTTTTGCCTACTGCGATATGCAACGCATCAAGTGGCACACTGGCAACAGATGAAAAAGCCGTAGCATGTGTTTTCCTGCACGTTGGACAATGGCAATGCACAATATCACCCATACCCCCTGATAATCTCATACTGCACGCCACCACACAAACAACTGCCCTTCAACATTTTGATTCCCCTCATGCAATAAAATTTCCAGATTTTGCTAAGCCCACTAAGGCCGTCACCATAACATACCGTAAACTTAAAAACCTACTGACAAATACCCACAACCATCACGCGCTGACCTGCCTCTAGCGATAAGGCTTGGTTATTTTCCACCACTTCAATCGGCAACAAAGCAATACCCAATTGCCGTCCTTGAGTATCTGTAGCCAAACTTGATAACGTCCCCACCTTTGCTGTGGTTAACACAGGGCACGGCAAACCATCAACTATACCTTCTACTTGTACACGGTAGAGTTTCTTTTTAATGCCACCTCGCCAATGCATGCGGCTTGTCACTTCTTGTCCAACATAACATCCCTTATCAAAACTTACACCACCACGTTCTATCAAATTGGCATTTAAGGGGTGAATTTTACTATCCCAGTCCACCGCAAAACGAGGCACTCCCCTTATAATCCGCCCACGCTCCATTTCACTTTCATCCACATTGCTTGGAATCGTTATGTTTGAACCTATCAACCACACACCATCAGTAGCCGATTCAACCATGCGCAACACAAAAACATCATCATCATGATTTGTCGCCAAAATTGCTTGCTCTGGAAGGGGTAAGTTTTGTGTTTGTAAAAAATCATCTACCCCTTCACCTTGCACACTTACCACCTGCCATGATGATACTTTGCCCAAACGCAGCGCATAACCCATAGCAAACGTACGCAATCGCTCGACCAAAGCCGCCGACTGTTCACTCGGGCATAAAAACATAACCTCAGCCCAATTTTGCTTGATCTCCGTTTGCAACATATAGAAATCTGTAACCGCTTTACTTTGTGGTGTTAGCAACACTGCATACAACGCTTGCTGTGATGATAATTTTTTGATGTCTTGGGTGATTTGACCTTGTAAATATGTCAAAATATTTTCGCCCGATGCTTTAATGACATCAAAAGCAGCACGGCGAGTTATCTTCATTGTACCAATTTCTTTATCTTCTGCTGTCATTTTCCCCTCATTTTTCTTTAAAAATCAAGCAATTAAATTTTTTTAATCTTTCTAAAAAAGTTGTACACGCAAACTGTGGATAACTTTGTGGATAACACTACCTACAACCCAAATACTATTGAACACTTAGACCCTACACCATACTTGTCTAAAAAATAGGCATCCACCATTTATCTTTATATAACAATGACTTACAAGCCATACCTACACCAGTCTGCGAAGTAGAGAAGCTAATTGTGACAAACTCATGACAGCCATCCCAAAAGGTGAATAAGTTTCAGTGTCAAGCATTAATTTTTGTAGCATTTATCACCAAAGCGCTTGTTTTCTCCGCCGAAATCACTGCAAGTTCAATGGTAGCAGGCAGTTGCCCCGGGCCAGGTGATTCACCTGCGTCAAAAACATGTTGTGGCAGATTTAGTTGCTGTTGTTCACGAACCAATACGGTTGCTCGTTTTTCCCGAATCAACCGTGTTTTTTCTGGATGAGCTAACTTTTGGCCGGCCATACTTTCAATTTCAGCCAAAACCAAGCGAACACATTCATCTTGTGTTTGCTCAGATACATCGGCACTCACCGTCACACACAAATGTTGCAAACCATCTTCCTTCATCATTGCACTCACCTGAAACAACCATTGGCTATACGTCCCCAACATACCAACCATCATCGAAGGCAGAGCAATATGCTGGGCAAACCACAGATGAATGTTGGTAATGATTTGTGTTTCCACTTCAGCTTCAATACCCAACAAACGATTTCGCGCAAATGCAGGCAAAGCAAGCACCACCACATCATGATCCAACTCAGACAAATTACGCACCGTATGCCGCAAGGCTAAACACACACCAAGCGCACGTAATTTTTTAGCAACAGGTTCAATCAAAGCTTGAGACAAAGGTTTGTTAAACCAGCCCATCTTGGCATTTTTTTGGGAGGAAAATGAGGTCGCCAAAACCCGCGCAAAGGTTTTAGCATTGGCAGTGTGTAAGGGTTCATTCATTACACCTAAACACAACACATTAAGCATATCTTGAATAAGAATGTCTGGCGCATCGATTTGTGCAAACCATTCGGCAACAGTTTGTTTTTCATTCCGGTTATGCATGGTCAGTGCAATTTTCAACATCGCTTTTACACTTGCCCAGCCATGGTTTGGCATCTTTGCAACCGCCCATAACAAAGCCAGTGATACAGGCAACCAAGCCACTGCTTTAAGCGCAAAGAAGCCACGTTGCTTATCCCACAAGGGCAAACATAAATTAGGCTGCCATGTTACATGATGACTTGCTTCAACATCTGCCAATAACTTTTGTGTTGCCGCATAAGCACCCACCATCAAATGAGGCCCATTATCCACCCAAGTTTGTAAGTCTTCATCATAAAAAGACTTGGTGCGCCCACCCAAAGCTGGCGCAGCTTCAAATAAATCTACCTTAAAGCCATGTTCGGCAAGGCGCAGTGCAGCGGTTAAACCAGCAATACCACCACCCACCACGGCTACACGCTGCTGCCCTGCGTCCATTAAAAATCAAGCCTTAGTGGTAAAAGCTTCTTGCCTGCTTTCTTTTCATAAGCCCAAGCACGCCAAGCCACCCAGATTTTACGCAAAGGACTAAGCCGCGCATGTTTTTTCCAGACATCAAAGTTTATTAGCTCAAGCTTAGCCAAATGTGCATAATAAATCGCACCCATCATCAATGAGGGACACAAACTTCGCCTATCTTCAGCAGGAAGTGCAGCCAATGCATCAACGTAAGCCTGCTTGGCCTTATTCTCGACATATTGTAACAAAGCTTTGAGGTTTTGGTTTACACCTTCATCTTCACCAAAACCATCACGAATATCTTGATCAGTAACTTTAAACTTTGCTCTTGTTTGCTGCGGCAGATAAATCCGCCCTATTTTGGTATCTTCATAAACATCACGTAAAATATTGGTCAATTGCAAAGCTTCACCCATGTTTAAAGCAAAACTTTTCGACGCTTCATTTTTAAAGCCAAACACAGCAATCGACATCAACCCGACAACACCAGCAACGCGGTAACAATACAACGTCAAATCATCTTCACTTACGATTGGTTTGCCCGATACATCCATCAGCATACCTTCAATCATTTCTGTGAATTGTTCTTTTTCAATAGGGTAGTGTTTGATTGTCCACATCAACTCTATACCCACAGGATGTCGAGCTTGCCCTGCATACACTCTATCCACTTCATCCTGCCAAAAAGATAGTTTCTGCATGGCGACATCTTTATCTTTGATTTCATCGGCAATATCGTCAACCTCACGACAAAAGGCATACAACGCCATCATCGCGCGGCGTTTTTCAGGCGCTAAAAATAAAAATGCATAAAAAAATGATGAGCCAGAACCTCGTGTTTTATCTTCACAATACTTTTCAGGGGTCATGTCTTTCCTCGCTGCTTGGCATAGTGGTTTGGGCACAGTGTCAGCAAGCCAATATTAAGGCTGACTTTCAACCAATCAAGCTTGGTTAATGTAGGGCGTTGATGCAAAGGGTCTGGCAGTTTTGCGGTGGCATGTAAAATGGACATGCCGCCGACAAGCGTTGCCGCAATCTGAATGCGTAAACGTATGGACAAATATGGCAATAATCTATGTCCTTGGTTAAACAAGGTTTGTGTTTCTGTTATGGCCAGTTTCAAAGCTGGGGCCAACTGCCTTGATGACACTTTATTGGCCAATAAGTCATCGCGTTTTATACCTGACACATCAAGCCAAGTCACAGCCAAATAACAACGTTTTTTAGGGATATCCACTTTAAAATCTTGCCAAAAATTGGTGAGTTGCAACGCTGTGCAAACTGCATCTGAATATTCTAAGGCATCTTTGTCATGGATATGGTGCAATGCCAGCATAAGTCGGCCAATAGGATTAGCTGAATGTTTAGCATAAAATTTTAAACTATCTAAACTTTCAAAACCCTTGAAATTCACGTCCATCCTAAAGGCTGTTAATAAATCTCGAAAAAGCTGCACAGGTAAAACATGTTTTTCCATGACATCGGCCAAGGCTACAAACACTTGATTGTCCGTTTCGCCTTTTAAACAAAGATCGAGTTGCTGCTCCCAATCATCGAGCTTTTGCAAACGCTCTGTATTCGAGATCTCACCTTCATCGGCAAAATCATCAGCTGCACGGGCAAAAGCATAAATCACAGCAACGGCAGGCCGCAGTTCTTTTTTTAACAGCAATGATGCTGTTGGGAAGTTTTCATAATGTTGATTGGCTATATCTTGGCAATATTGATAAGCCTGCGCAATGCGCTCATTTGTTTGCATCGCAACATCTTAAGATGGATAAGCCTCATGGCAACCCACAAAGCTTTTTATGCAGAAACCAGCTATGGCTTCATATAAAATTTAGTCTTGTTTTCGTTTTATACCAAGATGTGTTGCAAATTCATGTTCGATTTTTTGTGTATCTTCTGCATTATAAAGCACTAAATTTTGAAGATGCTGGTAACTTTCCGAATCAACAGAGGTAAATGAGATTGCAAGATTAGCTCCCATTCTACGATTCACCTCTCCTTCTGCTTGTATTGCTATTTCCGCTTCTGGTTCACCCAAAAGGATACGTACATGACAAGTATCACCCACATGAAAATCTGATTCACATTCAACACACAGGCCATTCATACTCACATCATGCAGTTGTCCACGAATCGATGGCTGACCAGCCACAGTTAATTCTGCCAACATTTGGATCTCTACACGGCTAAATTCACGTTTGTTTTTCTCTGCTTGCATGCACAACCCCTTTATCTCAAAATTAATATCTCATTAAAACTATCGGCAAGGCTAAGTTAAACTTTAGTTAAATTAATTTAGCCCTCTAAAAGGCAAGACCAAAAGCGAGAAATTATTATATCATGCTAATGTGCGTTTTATCACTTCAATAGCAAGAAAAGCCCCTAAATTGTTAGTTATGAAGAACATAGACGATGTGAAATCAAAGCTTAAAGCGCAAACAATATTTGCGCAATTAAACGATTCTGAGTTACAAAAATTATGTGATTCAGCAAACATTCGAAGCTTCAAGAAGGGTCAGTTTTTAATCAATGAAGGCATGCAAAGTCATTACCTCTACCTTATCATTGAAGGTCAAGTTGATGTCCAATCTTATGGCATCCATATCGCAAAACTT
>JAJFLD010000135.1 GCA_021772875.1 Ghiorsea sp.
ACATCTTTAAAATTAGCCATCAAATATAACCCTAAATATTTAAAAGCTTGGATGTTTTTGGCAAGTCTTTATCAGGAAGAAGGCAGGAATGATGAGGTCATTCATGCTTATGAAATGGTATTGAAATCGGATAAAAAACACCAAGAAGCGCAGCTGGGGTTGGCTGAGTTTTATGTGGCCCAAAAACGATATGATGAGGCAGCCTCTTTATACCAAGCAGTTTTGGAAGAATTTCCTACATATGGCAAGGCAATGCAGGAATTAGGCAATCTATATGGTCTGATGGGAGAATATAAAGCGGGTGAAAACATGCTGCGTCAGGCAATAGAGCTTAATCCAGAAGACAATGTAGCAAAACGTGATCTGGCTCAACTTTTGTTCAAAACTGAACGTTATAAAGAGGCGGTGGAGCTTTTTGCTCAGGTTGTTGAACATGCGCCTGATAAAGTGGACATACGTTTACAATATGCAGAAGCATTAAAAGCAGCCGGAGAGCTACAATCTGCACGCATTGAGCTGGAAAAGGGTTTACGTTTAGAGCCAGAAAATGACAAGTTATTACAAGCATTAGATCAGTTGAAATAATAAGGAGAAATGTGATATGAAACATAAAAACATCAAAAAAAGTATTGCCCTGTGTGCCTTGATAAGCATGACGTCGGTGTCTGCTTATGCAGCATCCAACGAGGAAGGTTTGGTATTAAAAGCAGGAGCAGGGCTTGGTTATAATAGTAATGTTTATCATACGCCCAGTGCTGCATATGTCGATTTGGCGCAACCGGGCAATCCAACAGTGGTTCCCAATGTGCAATCGGGTTTGTTTGTGCCTATGAATTTTGATGCCAATTATCAAACAAATTCAGGGCTGGAAATGGGATATAAATTCGATAGCAATTTTTTTCTAGGCTCAGCTTTGAAAAATGCAAACACTTACGACCATGATATTAAGTTAGGCAAAACCATTGGTTTTGGGCAAGAAAAAAGTAAGACGTCAGTTTATGTAGGCATCTTTGCAGGCATGCACAAAAAACTTTATGTGGATCGTGATACAGGCGTTGCAAAGTTTACCCGCGTCTCCAATGTTAATATCTCCAATCGTTACAACTACAAAGATACAGGCCTGGAAGCTGAATTTAAAACAAGAATGAAGGGCATTGATTTTGTCGCCAATGCTGCAACAACAAAGCTGGCTTATGATGATCCCATTGCGATTTCTTCTCTTAGCCACAGTCGCAACCAATTGGGCGCGTATGTGCGTATTCCTGTGATGGGTAAAAATGTGAAAGTGAAGCTGGGTTACGATTATATGAGCAGAGATTATGATAAACGCAGGGCGCGTAATTTGTCCGCACGTTTGGTGGCGACAAACGATTTATTGTCGTATACGTATAACACTTTGAGCGGCCAATTATTGTGGAAAGCGAATAAAAAAACCTTGGTGTTGTTGGATGCTGAACAGACCAAACGGAAAGATAAATTTGTGGGTTATAATGATTATACCAACAATAAGATGGAATTAAGGTTGCGTTATAAATTTGATAATGATGCCTTTATTCGTGGAAAATTAGCATACAGCAAGCTTGATTATGCCAATGCGTTTGCCTTTGAAAATACAGCGGCACCTAAAAAAACAGCAAAGACCACGAGTATGTCATTAAAAGCTGAACATAAATTGGCACGCTGGGGGGAACCAGCGGTGTGGACAGGTTTCGATTATAAAAGTGTAGTAGCAAACGACTTGCGCTATAATTATAAACTTACGGAAATGTCGGTAGGTGGTGACTGGGCTTTTTAAGCCCAATTCCCATGATGAGGTATGGAAAGGTGTGATGCACGTGCACATGTTTCCATACCTCCTTTTTAATCGGTGTAGGAAATCTACCTGAAACGTCAGTGATGTTATATCGTTGCTTGTTAAAGCTTTATTCGTAGGCTTTGCCGAATGACTGATAAAACGATTATTCCTGCGAAACTTGATATTGGTCGCGCTCACGGTGTTATTGCTGTCGCCCCAAATGGTTATCTTTTTCTTATCGGTGCGGCCGTTGTCGCTATCTGTGTATATGCTTTTGGTTGGTATATAACCTCTGGTATATGCGCTGTTTTATTTTTATTACTACTAAACTTCGTAGCCAATGGGAAAGTGAATCGTGCACCCATGAACAGTAGAATGGCTGGTATGGAACATCTCAAAGACAAATTAATGCATGTAGATGTTGAAAAACCCCGCAATGAAACCAAATATAATAAAATCATTTTAGAAACTGAAGATGGTGTAAAAGCTTTGGTTTTGCAATTTCTAGGTTTGATAACGAACCGCATTGTTTCGTATGTGTCGGTGGGCGATAAAATCATTGCTGGCATAACAGTTTTAGCGCGTAAAAAAGCGGAAGCTTCTGCATAAGGGTTCATACCATGGAAAATACTGAAAGCCGTCCTGTCCATACCATCAAACGTCGAGGTATTTATATCTTGCCGAGTATGTTTACCTTGCTTGGTTTATTGTGTGGCTTCTTTTCCTTGGTGAGTTCAATTCAAGGCAATTACGAAGCTGCGGGTTGGGCCATTATCGTAGCAGCCATCTTTGATATGTTGGATGGGCGTGTGGCGCGTTTACTCAATGCTGAAACTGCATTTGGTGCAGAGCTTGATTCATTGGCTGATATGGTTTCCTTTGGGGTTGCCCCAGCTGTGCTTGTGTATTTATGGGCATTAACACCCTATGAAAAACTAGGTTGGTTGGTTGCCTTTTTGATTGTAGCGGGCTCGGCACTTCGTTTGGCACGATTTAATGTACAGTTGGCCAATCAAGACAAACGTTACTTTCAAGGTTTGCCCACACCAGCACTTGCGCTGTTGATGGCCTCGGCAGTATTGTTTCATAAATCGTTTGGCATGGCACCTTCAAGTGGTGTTTGGTTGGTGATGAGTGCTGTGTTGGCATGGTTACTGGTAAGTAATGTGCGTTTTTTATCGGGCAAAGATATTGATTTAAAACAAAAACGACCATTTGCGGTGCTGGTGATGGTCTTGGCAGGGGTGGTGTTGTTGGTGCTGGATCCACATCATGTTTTATTTGTCGTGTTTTTAACCTATTGTGCCCATGGTCCGATTATGAGTGTTTGGCAAACACAAAAAGCAGCACGTTCTCGTTTGGCCAAACGTTTGGAACGGGCAAAGAAAAAATCTCAAGGAACTTCAGATGAGTGATAGGTTATACATATTTGATACCACACTTCGTGATGGTGAACAATCGCCTGGTTGTTCGATGAATATCGAGGAAAAATTGCGTATTGCGCATGCGCTTTCATCGCTAGGGGTGGATGTGATTGAAGCAGGTTTTCCTGTGGCATCACCTGATGACTTCCAAGCTGTTTTTCGCATTGCTTCTGATGTCAAAGGTTCAAGAATTGCAGGTTTGGCGCGCGCTCACCCTAAAGATATTGAAGGGGTGGCAGAAGCCATCAAACCAGCAGGAGATAGAGGTCGTATTCATACCTTTATCGCGACAAGTCCGATTCATATGGAAGCCAAGCTTAGAATGAGCCCCGATGAAGTGGTGCAGCGTGCAGTTGCTGCGGTAAAACAAGCGCGAAATTTGGTTGCCGAAGTGGAATTTTCGGCTGAAGATGCAGGGCGCTCAGATGATGATTTTTTATGCCGCATTGTAGAGCAAGTGATTGATGCTGGCGCGACCATTATAAATATTCCAGACACTGTGGGTTATATGACCCCCGATGAGTTTGGCTTAAAAATAAGAACCCTGCGCGAGCGAGTGCCCAATGCAGACAAAGCTATTTTTTCAGTGCATTGCCATAATGATTTGGGTTTAGCCGTGGCCAATTCATTGGCTGCAATTGAAAATGGTGCGCGACAGGTGGAATGCACCATCAATGGTTTGGGTGAGCGTGCGGGCAATGCGGCATTGGAAGAAATTGTAATGATTCTGAAAACCCGCTCGGATCGTTATAATATTGATACACACATTGATACGACGAAAATTGTAACCACTTCAAAACTTGTTTCGCAAATTACAGGCATGCCTGTGCAAGCCAATAAAGCGATTGTAGGTGCCAACGCCTTTGCCCATGAATCGGGCATTCATCAAGATGGCATGTTAAAACATAAAAAGACTTATGAAATCATGACCCCTGAATCTGTAGGCTGGCATACCAATAGAATGGTGTTGGGTAAACATTCAGGGCGTGCCGCACTTAAAGCGCGTTATGCTGAACTTGATGTGAATATTGAAGACGATCAGTTGAATATAGTTTTTGAACGTTTTAAAACGTTAGCCGATAAGAAAAAAGATATCTTTGATGAAGATTTACAATCTTTGCTCAATGAGGGTTCTGAAGTTGATGCAGAGCGGATTAAGCTTGTTTCTTTGCACGTAGCTTCTGGCACGCAAGATGCCCCTGTTGCTGCTGTAAAGCTTGATATTGAAGGCAATATTTTTGAAGCCAGTGCCCAGGGTGATGGCCCAGTAGATGCGGCATTTAAGGCGATTAAATCATTGGTGGAAGCCAATGGTAAGTTGTTATTGT
>JAJFLD010000136.1 GCA_021772875.1 Ghiorsea sp.
ATGATAGACTTTTTCATGATTTGTTCCGCTCCTTTGAATCAAATTAGATTGTGTCCTAACCGGACAACTCTATTTTGGCACATTGCGATGCCGTTTGGGAGCGGGACGGACCATCCCATTATTTCATATTGGAAAAGGCTACAAGTTGCTGCTTTCTCAACAGTGTGCTATCTTTTAATAGGAAACGAATTAAGTTTTCTGGAGAGGTAGTGGGCTGATGTTTACACACCGTTTGAATATAATAACCATGAGTTTTCTAGTAATCATTTTTTGTTCCTGCGCGCCCTCCAGCAACTCTTCGGCAAACACTAATCGAACCCTTGACATCTCAAGCGGCAATGTTGACATCAATGAAGTTTCTTCATATTACAGTCTTTATAGATATGGAGCGACGCAAAAGATATATAATTTCATCGATCAGAATACTGTTATTTTGATACTTATTCCCAATGACTCAACAACCTTTAGTTTAAGTATTGAGGTAAATGTTTTTAGTAATAATGCATCTGATACGTCAATTCGATCCTGGGTTAATAACCAATACTCCGATGCTATCTTTATCGATGCCGCACAACCTATTTACACATTTAACTTAACCAAAGAAAACTATGCCATCACATCCGCTATTTTTTCAACACATGAAATTTTTCTAGGTGGCGATGAGTATGATAATTACACTGTAAATTTTTCTATAAACCAGACTACTAACCCTGGCATTTATCAACTCAAAAGCTTTATTGACTCTACTAATGTACATGTTCTTACAAAAGGCCTTAATATTGCTTTGTGAAACAACTGCGCAATGGCGCCCCTACCTGCCACGGCACTCTAATTTCAGCCAATAAAGAAAGAGCGACCAGCTCTGGCAATAAATACAGACATCTGCGGTTTATTGATGGGCAATCGGTTTGTCGGTGAAGAGATAATCTTTCAGTTCTTTATCCATTGCAGGATCTTTTCGGCGAATCCATTCTAAGACCATAGCTGCATGTTCTTTTTCTTCATCACGGTTGTGTGCCAATATTGCTTTTAGGTCGGCATCTTTGCAGGCATCAACACGCTGATTATACCAATCAACAGCTTCTAGCTCTTCCATCAAAGATGTGATTGCACGGTGCATATCGCGTGTTTCATCGCTAAGTTCATCAATGGGTTCGTGGTATCCTTCATTGGCCATGGCTTATCTCCTTGGGTGGTGTGATCTCAAATCAGAATCAACACCTTCATCAACCGCGATGCAATAACAATTTCTTCCTATACTCTTCAGGATCATGGATTTTAACCATCGCACCATCGCGTGGAAAAAGAGCATCATACAATCGCGATACCCAAAAACGCAATGCTCCTAAGCGCAGCAACACGGGTAGCGCATGTTTTTCTTCTAAATTTAGCGGACGTTTTGATGTGTATCCTTCCAAAAAAGCAGCCATACGTATTGAATCATCCGCACCAAGTACAATGGCTTGGGCATTGATGGCAATCGCAACATCCATCACATAAGCAGACTTATGGGCATAATAAAAATCAATCACACCTGAAACTTCATCACCTTCAAACAAAATATTATCGCAGAACAAATCCCCATGAATCACCCCATGTGGCAGTTTCTTCAAATCATGTTGTTGTTGAAATAATAATTCATCATTGAGCAAGGTCAGAGCTTCTGTACCATAAGTTTTTTCCACATCAGCTTGCATGTGTTCGATTTTCTCTTGTAACCAATCAAATCCTGTTGGGTTGTCCCTATGCTCTGGAAAGCTAGAGCCAAACAAATGTAATTTTGCTAATGTTTTACCCGATGAACGCAATTGTTTCATATTAAGGGATTCCAACGTTTCGCCGGTTAGGCAAGAAACAATACAACCTTGCTTGGTGCCATCATCCGTAGCAAAATGAAAAAGCAGCGAATCATCTTTGCGCACCTGAACATCAGGGCTTTTTAAACCTTCGCTAGCCAAATGTTTCATCAAACGCATGAAATAAGGCAGCTCATCGGCTGTCAAACGCTCAAAAATAGTCAACACATAACGCTGACCATCTGCCATGTTGATAAAGAAGTTACTATTTTCAATGCCAGCGGCAATGCCACTAAAACTTTCCAGTTCGCCAAGGGAATAATCTTCTAAAATAGATACGATATGTTGATGGTTCAGTTGCGTATAAACAGACATGTCAGATAAAACCTTTAAATTTATTGTTGTACGCGTAGCGCTGTTTCAAGCACGTATGCACCATATGCACGGGCTGCAATCAAAGATGCATCGGAGATACCCTCTGGCATGCCTTCTTCATTTCCTGTGCGAACTGCCAAACCCCAGTGAATGCCCGCTTCTGAAAAACCTGTAAGCGAGCGTGGGAAACCACAAACCAACATGCCTTGCTCTAAAAAGTTGGCATGCAAACCAATCAATGCTTGCTCCACACCACCACCTGCACCACCAAAACCACCATAGGTGGCAAACACGCCACCAATCTTGCCTTCAAGCGCGCCTTCCATCCAAAATTTAGCACCCAAATCTACAAGCTTTTTCATTTGCCAAGCCATGCTTCCCATATGTACAGGCGAACCAAAGATAAGCACATCTGCAAAACGCATATCTTCAAGGCTGACATGCTCTGCTTGCCTTACAATCACGCTGCCGCTTATGTCATGTTCCAACAATATAGCTTTTGCGCCAGCGGCAATCGCTTCGGCAACATGCTCGGTGTGTTCATAGTCTGAATGGTAAGCAATTAAAGCATGCATATTAATGTTTAAGCGTGACCAATTTGCGAGACAAGTTGTGAGCGCTCAAAACCCAACCCCCGCGCAGCTAAGGCCCACTGATGTTCTGCTGGCGTGTCAAACACTAAGGTTTTGGTTGGTTCGGCAATCAGCCAATCATTTTCCATCAACTCTTGTTCCAATTGCCCCGCTTCCCAACCTGCATAACCCAAAAGCAGTGAGAATCGTTTTGGGCCTTTGCCTTCTGCTAACAACTCAAGAATATCCTTTGAGGTGGTCAAGTGGAGATCTGCACCAACACGCATCGTGGAATCATAGGTTTTATTTATTTCATGCAATACAAAACCACGGTATGCATCCACTGGCCCTGCTTCATAAACAATTTGTTCTTCAAAACGCATTTGCGCTAAACCTTTTTCGCGTTCGCCTTCAAACAATGCCATATCATTAAGCACTTCAAAAACATTGATATTTTGGGGTTTATTCAAAACCAAACCCATAGAACCTTCATCGTCGTGTTGGCAAAGCAAAACCACGCTATCGTGAAAAAACCCATCTGCCATGGAAGGTGTAGCCAACAATAATTTCCCTGTAATATCATCAATCATAAGAACTCCGATGATGCTTTTCTGCCATTTCTATGGCTGCAATTAAACTATTATAGCTGATATCTCCGATTCCTGCACGTGTTAATGCTGTGCCATGATCCACACTTGTGCGAATAAAAGGTAATCCCAAAGTCACATTCACCGCATCACCAAAACTAAGTGCCTTGATGGGAATCAAGCCCTGATCGTGATAACAACAAACAATAGCATCATATTGATCACGCATCTCAGCTGAAAAAAGAGTGTCTGCGGGCAAAGGCCCATCAATGATAAGACCTTCACTAGCCAAGCCTTGAAGTGCAGGGCTTAGAATTTCTATTTCTTCACGGCCAAAGTGACCTTGTTCGCCTGCATGTGGATTCAAACCACACAAAGCAAGTCGAGGTTGCTTAATACCCATCTGCTCTTGCATGGCAGTATAGGTGATACGCAAGATATCCATGGTATCACGTTGATTAATCAATTGAGGTATATCTTTGATTGCCACATGCGTTGTTAACAAAGCAACACGCAACACCTTTGATGCCAACATCATAACCACGCGCTTCACACCTGCTATATCCGCTAAAAATTCAGTATGACCTGGGAAATCAAATCCTGCATCACGCAAAATTGCTTTTTCAATAGGTGCTGTAATTAGCCCCAAAGCTTCTTTTGCCAAACTTATTTCCGCCGCCACCTGAATACATTTCACCACAGCTGCGGCTTCTGCTGCGCTCGGATGCCCAGCAAGCACCACTCTTGGCTCATCGTCTGTTGGGTCAAAGACCCAAAGCCCAACTTGCTGCGTATCACGCTTGAAATCAATGCCACATAATAAAACAGGCGTGGTTAGGCCCAATGTTTGGGCGCGACTTGTCAACCAACATGGTTTAGCAACAACCACAATGTTTTTAAATAATTCAGGTTTATCCTGATAAGCCAACAATACACAATCTGGGCCAATGCCCGCAGGCTCACCCAAGGTTAATAAAAATGGTTTCATCTGATTTATTTTGAAGTTGCTTCGCTGATGATTTTCCAGTCACCATCAAGATAATTCATCACAATCACTTTGCGATCATAATCATCGAATTTCTTTGATTGATAATGCTGATCGAAAGTGATTTGCACAGCTTTGCCTGGCTCCAACACTTCCGTTTCAAAATTACTAACAGCAATGTTAATGTCTTTATTCTGGGGGATCACACGCTGCTTATAAGCTTTCCACTTTTTAAAATCTGTAAACCGTTGATCTGGTGAATCCATACCTGCATAAGCGGCAAAATATGCTTCCATATCTTGTGCTTCCCACGCATCAATCCAAGCAATCAATGCCATTTTTGCAGCTTCATCATCTGCCTCTTGTTTGGCAACACTTGTTTTCTCGACAGGTTTAGCTTTGAGTTCATCTGCAATATGTTTATTGGGCTCTGCTGTCGTTGTACCTTTACACGTTCTCAATTCAATATTGGCTTTTGCTTTGAGGCCATTCATCCAACGCGGCACTTGCTGCTGCATTTCTGTATCAATCAACAGCTGCTCGATGTTGGGTTTATATGCCTCAAAAGAATTGGGATTCACTGTACGTTTTTCCACCAAACGAATCACATGCAAGCCAAAATCTGTGCTTACCACACCACTGGTTTCACCTGGTTTCATAGCAAATACAGCATCATCAAAAGCTGGAATCATTCGGCCACGTTTAAACCAACCCAAATCACCACCTTGTGCCGCACTTGGCCCTTGCGACAATTCTTTCGCCCGCACAGCAAAAGCTTCATCCGAAGTGCCTTGCATTTCCTTGGCAATTTTTTCTACCCGCGCTCGAATCCGAATTTGTGTGTTTAAGTCACTACTTTCAGGTACTTTAATCAAAATATGACGTGCATGCACCTCTTCATAAGGCAACATGTTTGCAGGTTTACTCACCCGCTCATCCATGACTTTTACAATATGGAAACCCGCAGCAGAACGCAGTGGTGGTGTGGTTTCACCCAGCTTAAGATCAAAGACCTGTGCAAAAGCGCCCGACACAGCACCTGGTGTAACCCAACCCATATCACCACCATCTCGTGCATTGGGTGCATCCGAATCTAAAGTTGCCATGCTTTCAAAATCACCACCTGCCTGAATGCGTTGATAAAGAACATCTGCCTTTTGCCTTGTCACTTCTACAGTTTTGGCATCTGCTTCAGCTGGCATAGCCACAAAAATTTGTGCTAATCTCACCTCACGCACAGCTTTTGGATCTTTTAAATTTTTGCGATAATACTCGCGCATCGCTTCTTCACTGATGCTCACCTTAGAGCGCACGGCAATATTAATAAGTCGCGTATTGAGCAATCTATCTTCTAAATTTTCTCGGTAAGTAGGCATATCTATGCCTTGCGCTTTTAATGCGCCTTCAAGCTGACCAGCTTGTAAATTATTGCGCTTTTCAACATCTTTAATAGCAGCATCTACTTCATCAGGGCTAATCTTAAGCTCCAATTGCTGTGCTTCTTGATGTTGCAAAGCACGCATCACCCGCCCATCACGAGCTTTGTCGAACAGCACAGCATCACTTGGCAAATCTACACCTTTTTGTTGCAGTTGTTTTTGTAACTCTGCTTTGGCTACATCCACTTCATAACAAGTCACCGCCACGCCATTCACCACAGCTGCAATGGCATCAAGTCGCTCTGCTGCTTGTGCCAAAGGTGTTGCTGCAACACATAAAAACATGCAGCCCAAGATATATTTCATCACATTATTCACTTTAAAATTGTTCAACCTGAAACCTCTCAATTTACGAATCACCAAAACTACCCAGCCCCTCAAAGACGAGCAAGAAACGCCAACCCATATCCGTTAAACCTTTACTGCCTACTTGATAGTTTTTAAACCCTTCCATGGAAAAATCCCAGCACGCATGGTGATACGCTGCACCAATAGTCGTATGATTCATATGTTTTCTAAGCACGTCGTATTGGCTAGTGATAGAAGAAGACCAGCGTTGGCTCAATCGTGTTTTACCTGCCAAGCTGAAGGCCTTGGCTTCTGTTGCGTAACTCGGTTGGGTTTGCTGCCATGCCATATTAAAATACTGCTGAGACTCTCCCGACCAGCTCAGGGAAGCATGGCGCTCTACCCATTGTTTTAAATCAGGGTTGTGTTGCCCTCCCATCGTTGCCCTCCAATTGGCAAAAGGCATCCAAGCCATCTCAGCCAAAACATTGGAAACAACACGTGTTGGTGCTGCGGCAACATTTGCATCCACAGTTTCGCGCAGACCATCCCAAACCAACCCTACTTGCCCTTGTAAAACAGTACGCACATCACCTGTGTTATCTTTGTTTTGCAGCGATGATGCCAATAACATACTTACCCTACGCATGCGCTCAAACCTATCCCAACCCGAATAACGATTACCTTGCAGCAAATTACTAAAACTCAAAGGCAACAAACTTGAATCATAACGTGGCTGATTACTCTGGTTTTTCGTTTGCGAAACATCCACACGCAACACAGGTTTAATTTCATGCCGCCATTGTTTATTTTCTGAAATCCGCTCAAAAATTGCTTGCATCTGCAAACTAGAAGCTAGAGCCCCATAGGAGGATGAACGATCATTAAACTGTTTTGATTCATAACCAACATATTGCCCCAACACAGACCATGTTGCCGACACTGCCCCACCCTGCATTTGCCAAGGCTTAGACCATGATGGCTGTAATCCCACACGTACGCCAGATACACCAACATCACGTTTAAAATTTGTCGTTTGCTGTGCCAATTTGATGGTTTGGTCTTCACCAACATTAAAATAATGTCTTGTTTCTACACGAGGTAAAATTTGCAGCGTTCCAGTGTTGCTAGCACCACCCAACACTTGCTGATAACGGCTGCTCAAAATAGCGCTATCACTTCCATCGCGCCATGATAAAGCTGCCGTACTGGTTAAATATGCAGCTGCAGCAACATCACCATCTGAAGGAAAGTCTGCAATGTAGAGACCGTCGTTGACGGCATCAATATTTAGCATGGCATCAATAGATGTCGCGGGGCGCCAGACCATGTCGGTACGAACACGGCTGCGTTGCTTTCCTGTTTGTTGGTCGTGAATACTTTGAATTTGAATTTCTTCTCTGCCAAGCTTAGAACGATGACGCCATTCAACATCAGCCATGGTTCCTCGCAATGACATCCAGCGTGGCGTTAATGTCATGTCCCAATCCGGCGATGCAGCCCAATAAAAGGGTGCTATAAATTCCGCCCCTCTACGCGAACTATTACCCACTTTGGGCATCAAGAATCCTGAACGTCTGCTCAAAGCATGCTCCCAACGCGGCACATAAAGAAGCGGGATGCCTCCCCATTCAAATCGTGCATTCTTGGCGACAAATGTACCTTCTTCTTGATCCAATGTTGCCGAATCTGCCAAAATAGCCCATGCCCATGCATCCTCAGGACAGTCGGTATAAATAATGTTTTTTCCAGAAAAATGCGCAAGATCAATACGCTTTAAATAATCGCCACTTAAAATATGCCCACTATCAAATGTAACTGTAGCTTCCACCATATCACCTGACTGTGCATCCACATCCAAATTTAATTGTTTGGCCTGAATAGTGAAATCCTTCGCTTGCAAATGAACATCTCCCTCAGCATGAATCATACCGTAAGGGTCGCGATGAATTTGATTGGCTGATAGCTCGCCTGCTTGAGCCCACAAAGGCACCATAAGCATCAAGCCAAAGATAAAAAAAACTAAAGTTGGCAAGGGATAATCTTAGATTGGTTTTCTTGCAAAACCCAAATAATTAACATTCACATCAGATGACAAAGAAAACTGCCCTGACAACAAAGCATAACGCATACCCTGAATGTCCTGCTCCTGTAATTTTGCGCTGCGCATGGCTGCAACCATTTCTGATGGTCGAATAAATTTTTTATATTGATGTGTACCCTTAGGCAGCCAACCCAAAATATATTCTGCGCCTAATATGGCTTTGATATAAGATTCAGGTGTGCGATTGAGCGTGGCAAAGAAAAACAAGCCGCCTGGTTTGAGCATCGCTGCACATGCCGCAACAGCTCTTGGCACGTCAGGCACATGTTCCAACACTTCCAAACACGTGACCACATCATAAACTTGCTCATGGGTTTGCGCCCATGTTTCCGCATCATTTTCTTGATAATCCACAGCAATACCTGAGCTTTTCGCATGTACACTTGCCACGCTTAGTGCTTTGGGGGAGCGATCAATACCTGTTACATCTGCGCCATGGCTGGCCATACCTTCGGCCAGCAAACCACCACCACAACCCACATCCAAAACTTTTGCTTCTACTAAGTTTACCCGTTGTGCGATATAATCTAAACGTAAGGGATTAATTTGGTGTAAGGGTTTAAAACGACCATCAGGATCCCACCATTCTGCAGCAATGGCTTCAAAACGGCTAATCTCTTCGGGGTCAACATATATAGAACTCATGGTCAAATGATGGGATGAAAGCACGCCATTGACAACTTTTATTGTAAAAAGTTGGGCTTACGAGACAAAAGGCAGAATATCAATTTCTGATATTTCCAACCATATCATGGCTTGACTCATGGTACTGAATTGGCGGGTTTGTAATTCACCACCACGAATAAGCGCATATATATAAATCAAACTTTTCCCTAACCCACCGCGTATAGCAAAGGCAATTTTTGCACCTTCAGGCAACAAGGGTGATGCCTTTAGCTCTCGTGCCAAGGCAATAATCCTTTGTATGGGAACTTCCTTGACAGTCATCGCCGATGAATAAAAATCGATCAATGCTTTGTCACAATGAATCATCTCACGTTTTTCCAACAATTGTGCGTGTAAATCATTGATGTCATCTTCGTTCAAAACACCTTTGGCTCGAATATACAATAGCTTTTTATCTTGGTTAATGCCCATATGTATGCTCATTTTTTATTCCTATCCATCCAAGACAAAGCTGCATTAACAGTAATAAATGAGCCCATCACCATAAATTTACCTGATGTTCTTTGTTTGACTTCCCCATCAAGAAGCTGCATAACTTTTTCCTTCAGCAAAACATCCGACCCTGAGTATGTTATGATTTTTTTTGCCCATGGCTTCAACTTGGGCAATGCTCGCCCCAAATCCCTATCTTCTCGTGTACATAAAAATAACACATCAAAAGTCTCTTCTAGATCTGCGAAGT
>JAJFLD010000137.1 GCA_021772875.1 Ghiorsea sp.
GACTGCGACTGTCTCATTAGACGCTTGTATTTCTTTTCTGATTCGTGGCGTGGTCTTGGCGTTAGCATGCTGTATACTTCCCATAAATTAACTCCTTTTAGGAAACGATAACTAAAGCCATAAGAATATGGAACTAAACAATTAAATGGTTGCCTGCTATCATGGCCATTGATCCTGCTGATGAGACATTAATCCCATTTTACAAGAAATTAATTGAACTCAACCTGCCTTTGCTCAGCCACGCTGGCGATGAACATTCATTCACCTCAGCAGACAACACACTTGGAAACCCAGAAAAACTGACACTTCCAGCCCAGTTGGGCGTCACTGTGATTGCAGCCCATATTGCCACAACAGGCAAAACAGGAAATCAAACCAACTTTGAACGCTTGCTACCCATGATGAAATTATACCCCAACTTGTATGCCGATATCTCTAGCCTTACGCAAATTAATAAACTTGGGTATCTTAAACGTGCTTTAAAAGTGACAGATTTGGATAAACAACTCATCTATGGCACCGATTGGCCGCTGCAATTTTCACCACTTGTTTCGCCTTGGTACTTCCCACTTGAGCTAAGCATTTCTCAAATGTGGCAGTTATCTGGTATACAAAATCAATGGGACCGTGATGTCCAACTTAAACGTGCTTTGGGTGTACCAAATGAGGTTTTTTCACGCAGCCGTAAATTATTATTAGAATAAAATTCGCCAAAAAACAGCCTAAAACTCAACTTCTCCCCAATTTAGCGAGCAAGGTTTTTCGATGAATAGCCACAATTGATGCAAACACGTGTTAGAAACATGCATTTTCCCACCTTACCCTTAATCGAAAATAATGTATAATTTCTCTTTCCAATCATCACACCTCAATGGCAAGATTGCAGCCACCATTTCCTCTAAGGAGCACACATTATGACTTTAAACCTCACCAAAGATGAATTAAAACAGTTGCTCGTGCTTGTTTGCATTGGTGATTGGATTAAGAATGCAGACTTCGAAGGTAGCAAGGATGAAAACCCTGAGTTATGTGCCGATAAAAAAATCATGCAAAAGCTGATGGCCGCTACGCACAAAGCTAAAATGACGGGTTTGGTTGAATACCTCAGTCAATACAAAGAATATTTTGAAACCTGTGATCTTGAAAACGAATTCATGTCGTATATTAACGCATATGTGGAAACTGAATTCTGGGAAGATCTTGCTACAAGAATGGCAAAACGAGATTTGTTTGCCGAGTTTGGTAACCAAGGCATTGAAAAAATGAGTGATGAAGAACGTATGCTCAAGGTGATGGAACGATCAGATTGGTATGATGAAAAGTTTGAAGAAGATGGTCTTTTGCACCTTCACATTGATAAAACCGGTAACAAAAACTTACACTAATGCAGAATTTCTAGAGGTGAAATAGATATGAGCTTAAACATAAACCGCAACCAACTTGTAAAAACAGGTGTACAAGGTGGCGTTTCTCCTGCACAAATGTGGGCTCCTTTTGAAGTGGGCAGCAAAGGTGAAATTTTTTCGTGGCCCTCAACGGGCGGCATCACTTACAATGTGAAAGTGGGGGATTCAGTGTTTGGTTGGGCAGGTGAACACATCGAACCTGGTGTTTCATCAACATTACACCATAAAAATGCCAAATCAGAAGCGGGTTACCAATTTCATGCATGTTGCGGCAATCAAGTGCGCGTGATTTCTGGCGAAGCCAAGGGTGAGCTTGGCACAGTGATTGGTCATCATGGTGGCGTGAATCATTTGATGCTTGATTTCCCTGATGCAACTTTAGATAAGCTGACCTGCGACGATAAATTTATGATTAAAGGTTATGGGCAGGGTTTAAAGCTGATTGATCACGATCATGTTTATATTTATAACATTGACCCTGATTTATTTGAAAAAATGGGCTTGAGAGAAAATACTGAGGGTAATATTGAAGTGCCTGTAAATGTCATTGTGCCCAACTATGCCATGGGTTCCGGCATTGGTTCACTTTCTGTCACCACAGGTGATTATGATATTTTGTGTCACGATGAGGACATGGTAAAAGAACATGGCTTAGATAAACTTAGGCTTGGTGACTTCGTAGCTGTTTTGGATCATGATAACAATTATGGTCGCACCTTTCGCCGTGGTGCCATCACCATCGGTATGGTGATTCATTCGGATTCACCTCTGGCAGGTCATGGGCCGGGTATGATGACGATTATGTCGGCATGTGATGGTAAACTTATTCCTATTTTGGATGATAAGGCCAATGTGGGTAATTATTTAAAGGTGGGGCGATATGTTTAGATTATGGATTGTATGTCTTTTATTGTGTGCATCTCCTCTTAGCGCACAGGCTAAGCTTTATAAGGTGGTGGATAAGTTTGGCAATATTACCTTCACCGACACCGCCCCAAGCATTGATGCCAAAGAACACAAACTCGGGCTTATCAATGCTGTAGACAACCCTGCTTTTAACATGGACAAACTTACCATGCTTATCCCATACCTAGACGAACAAGGTACTATGCTTGTACGTGGCGCAATCAATGGCGTAAGCGTACGTTTTATAGTTGATACAGGCGCATCTATGGTTGCAGTTCCTGAATCCGTTGCCAAAGCGGCTGGTTTGTACAAACTTGAATCAAAGACTGTATCTGTGCAAACAGCCAATGGTAAAATTAATGCACCACAAGTGGTTATCAAATCACTAACTGTTGCAAAGGTTGAAGCATCAAACATAAAAGCAACCATTCAAACATTTTCAAAAGATAAGCCAAACTATGGTCTACTTGGCATGAGTTTCTTCAACAGATACAAAATGAGCATTGATCACGATAAAAAAGAAATACGCTTGGAAAAAAAATAAGTGGCTTCTCAGCAACAGGATTTACATGTTGCCTGCATGCAATTGTGTTCTAGCGATGATGTCGAGCAAAACTTACAAACCATCACCCAGCAGCTAGCACAACATGATACAAAAAAACTACAGCTGCTTGTGTTGCCTGAAAATGCAACCTTGATAAGCAACAACAACAGCATCAAACACCAGGCTGCGCAAAAGCAATCCTACCAATATATCTTACAAACTTTCAGCCAGCTCGCCAAACAACACAAACTTTGGTTGATTGCAGGTTCATTGCTTATTCAAGATGAGCAACACCCAAGCAAATACTTTAATCACTGTCCTGTTTTTTCACCTGATGGTAGACATGTGACTGCCTACAACAAGATACATCTCTTTGATGTGGATTTGGGCAATGAAACATGGCAAGAATCCGCAACCATTAGCCCAGGGGGAAATACTGAGGCAGTGGTGATCAATCAAAATTGGAAAGTTGGTCTATCGATTTGTTATGATCTTAGGTTTCCAGAATTATACCGCCAATACAGCCAACAACATTGTAATATCTTCACTGTACCTGCTGCTTTTACCGTGCCCACAGGCAAAGCGCACTGGGACATTTTACTCAAGGCCAGAGCCATTGAAAATCAAAGCTTTGTGCTCGCAGCAGGGCAATCAGGGCAACATGCTGATGGCCGCACCACTTATGGCCATAGTAAAATCATCAACCCATGGGGAGAAGTATTGGCAGAATTAACTGATGGTGAAGGTTTGATTGGTGTCACCTTGGCTTATGATTTATTACAAAATCTAAAAAAACGTATGCCCATATTGGAGCATCGTCGTTTGTCGTGAATTATCAAGTACCATCACAAGATGCCTACTTTGAACAGTGCATTCAGAAAAGTCGTTTTATCACACATATCAGCAGAGCCGAAACCAAAGAACAAGCGATTACTTTCATCACCAAAATACAAAGGCAATATCCCGATGCTCGACACCATTGCTGGGCATACATCGCAGGTCATCCCACCACCAGTATAACACTTGCTTCTAGTGATGATGGCGAGCCGCAAGGCACTGCTGGAAAACCCATTTTAAATGTTTTACAACATCGTGGCATTGGTGAAATTATTTTGGTTGTGGTGCGTTATTTTGGCGGCATCAAACTCGGTGCCGGTGGTTTGGTGCGCGCTTATTCAAGCTCTGCACACCTTGCTATGGAAACATTACAAACCCAAATCTTAGTACACTGTAAATCATTTAACCTTGTCTTTGATTATGCTTTAGAAACACCAGTGAAACATGTGTTAACAGAGCAAGATATTTTTATTCGGCAAGCCAATTACAATCAAAAAATAAGCTTATGGATTGAAGTGCCCGAACAAAACATTACAAACTTGGATGCTGCACTCATCAACATCACTTCAGGGAAATTAAGCCTTTAGCGCTTAGCCCCTCTTTTCAATAGGAATGTAAGTTTGATTGGTCTTGCCATTATAAATTTGCATAGGTCGATAAATGCGGCCTGCCATTAATTGTTCTTTCCAGTGGGCAAGCCAACCCGATACACGTGATATAGCAAAAATAGGTGTAAACAAATCTGTTTCAATGCCGAGTTTGCGGTAAACAATACCCGAATAGAAATCAACATTGGGACACACACCTTTTTTACCCAATGTATCTTTAGAAAATTGTTCAATATAACGGGCAATTTCGTATGTTGGATCTGTGCCTAACTCTTTGGTCAAATCAATATATAATTTTTGCAATAATGTCGCACGTGGATCTTTTGTTTTATAAATGCGATGGCCCAAACCAGCGATTTTTTCTTTCTTTGCCAATTTCTCTGTCAAATATTTCTCTGCATTTTCTAGCGAGCCAATTTCATCCAACATGCGCAACACATCTTCATTTGCCCCACCATGCAAAGCGCCAGACAGCGAGCCTACTGCAGCACTGATGGATGAATATGGATCTGCTTGTGATGATGCCACTACCATAGTAGAAAAGGTGCTTGCATTCATGGTATGTTCAGCATGTACAATCAGCGCCACATCCATAATACGTTCGGCAAGTGGGCTTGGTTCACGCCCCGTTAACATATATAAAAAATTAGCCGCATGTGATAAGTCATCGCGGGGTTGAATAGGATCATCACCTTTGCGCATGCGCGCATGTGCTGCAACCAGCGTGGGCAACTTGGCAATCAAACGAAGGTAAACCTTACGAATTTCATGCTCTTCCAACTTTTGATTCAAACCATCCTCAATAGGATAAAACATGCCCAACACTGCTATACACGTCTGCAACGAATCCATAGGATGTGCTGATTCAGGGAAACATTTCATCATATCCCGAATACGGAATTTAATTCTTCGGTGTAAACGTAACTCTGCATCAAAGGCTGCCAACTCATTTGCCGTAGGAAGATTACCATAAATAAGCAAATATGACGTTTCTTCAAAAGAAGATTTTTCAGCAAGCTCTTCAATATCAATGCCCCGATAAGCAAGTATCCCTTTTTGCCCATCAATGGTTGATACACCTGATTCTGCAACAGGAATACCTGCCAAGCCTGGTGAGTAGCATGAAATATCAGAGCTTGCAGCCATAGTGTATCTCCTTGAGCGTATGATTAATGTTTAAGCGGTTTGTTGCTGGGAAAAAGCACGCAAGTTTTTCATTGCTCTTGCTTCGAGCTGACGCACACGCTCAATGGAAACACTTAAAGTTTGAGACAAATCTTGCAATGTCATAGGCGTATCCTGCAAATACCTACGCTCAATGATAAACCGATCCCTTTCACGCAACGATTGTAATGCTTCATCAAGTTGGCGGTGCTGATGCGATTTCCAATCACGTTCAGTGGCAACTTCTTCAGGCGAAGCCATATCCGATGGCATCACTTCAACCATACTTTGCCCTTCAGTTTCAACGTCTAGTGAGACATCACGCTGCAAATAAGCTTGTGCTGCTTCTTGGAACTCATGACCCGTAATGCCATATTTCTCACCAACAGCATCAGCTTCTCGACCATCTACGGCAGCAATACTTTCTTTGGCTTTGCTTAAACCTGCAAAAATTTTGCGCTGCAATTTTGTGGTACCCAGCTTTACAATGCTCCAAGATTTTAAAATAAATTCATGAATCGATGCACGAACCCACCACGATGCATACGTCATCAAACGAAATCCGCGCTCTGGATCAAAACGTTTTACGGCATGCATCAAACCTAAAGTACCTTCTTGAATTAAATCTGCTTCTTGCAAGCCAAAGTGACGGTATTCCCGAGCAATGGCAGCCACCGCATATAAGTTTGCTCGCACCAGCTTTTCAGCTGCAAATCTATCTTTCTCATCGCGCCAGCGCTTTGCTAATATAAGTTCTTCTTCTCTATCCATGCGCTCTACACGTTTAACATCGCGGTAAAACAATGAGAGGCTTGATGTATCAATCGTTGATAAATGTGTCATGTCTCCAACTCCTTAAACATGATTTTCCAGAAGGCTTGTGATTGTACTCACACACCACTTTTTGTCAATTTTCAATCATAAACATGAATAAATGGTGAATTAATTTCTAAAAGTCGTTATCCTGCTAACTTCTTACGATTAAAAAGGACGACCTAATGATCAAAGCAATTCTACTTAAAATTTTCCGTGAAGGCGTTGGTGGCCTGATGGCTTTTGTAAGTTATATCACCACTCCACCCAAACTTAAACGCTCAGACATCGAGCAAAAAAAGGTCTCTGCAATGGCCAAAAACATGTCACTTTACAACTACTTTGCCTGCCCTTTTTGTATCAAAGTGCGTCGCACAGTGCGCCGCTTGAATATCCCTTTAGAAATCCGCGATGCCCAAATTCGTGGCGGCGAACATCGCAACACCCTTGAAAAGCAAGGTGGTAAAATCAAAGTACCATGTTTACGTATCGATGAAGGCGATGAAACGACTTGGATGTATGAATCAAACGATATCATTGCTTACCTCAATACAACGTTTGACCCATCATACCATGCCAAAGGCGCAACTGCTGGATAATTTCTAGCGATGAATACACCACCCCTTTTTCAAGTCCTGCTCTTAGAGGATGGAAAACCAGCCCGCGAGCACTTGGCTGCGGCGATAAAAATGCATCCGCAACTTAACCTTGTTGATGCAGTGGCCAATTGCAAACAAGCCCTTGAAGTCTTGCGAAAGCATCAACCTCACATTCTTGTCTCTGATCTTGGTTTACCCGATGGTTATGGGGTTCAGGTGATTCGTGAGGCAAAAGTTTTATACCCAGAAATTGAAATTCTTGTTGTTACCATGTTTAATGATGAAGAACATGTCGTGGAAGCACTGGAAGCTGGGGCAAGTGGTTACTTGCTTAAAAAGGAAGCTTTTGAAGGGCTTGCTTCAGCCGTGTTAAGCTTGATGCGTGGTGAATCGGCAATCAGCCCAGAAATTGCCCGTTTTTTACTCAAACGTTTTAACAAACCTCTGCTTACAGAATCGCCACAACACAACCCTTTAACCGAACGCGAAAATGAAGTCTTAAGTTGGATTGCTAAGGGTTACAGCTATGATGAAATTGCAAATATACTTGAATTATCTGCCAATACTATCCGCACTCATATCCGCAACATTTACAAGAAACTGGAAGTGAAATCCCGCTCTGAAGCCGTATTTGAAGCATCACATTTGGGTATTCTTAGCTTATAAAAGCCTTACCAATACAATTATTATTCGAATCCAGAATGATGGCCTGCATGATTCTCAAACCGGGTAAATTCTTTTAAAAAGGTAAGATGCGTTGTGCCAATAGGACCATTACGCTGCTTGGCAATAATAATCTCTGCTAAACCTTCGTTCTCAGGTTTTTTATTATACACTTCATCGCGATAGATAAACATAATCACATCAGCATCTTGCTCAATTGCGCCTGATTCACGTAAGTCTGACATCATAGGGCGTTTATCGCCTCGTGATTCCAATGAACGGTTCAACTGAGATAAAATCAATACTGGCACGTCCAATTCTTTTGCAAGACCTTTGAGTGAACGTGTGATTTCACTGATTTCCAAATCTTTTCGCTCTGCTGCAGTACCTGTCATCAACTGTAGGTAGTCAATCAACACCACATCCAAACGACCTTTTTCTCGTTTGAGTCGGCGACATTTTGCGCGCACTTCAAGCACTGAGATGCCGGGTGTATCATCAATGAAAATAGAGGCTTCAGATAACTTTCCTGTGCCTGAGGCAAGTTTCCGCCAATCATCTGTTGCAAAACTACCAGTCCGCATTTTGGACATATCAACACGTGACTCTGCTGCCAATAAACGCATAGAAATTTGTTGCGCTGACATCTCAAGAGAAAACACAGCCACAAGATTGGGTTCCACATCACGGATGGCTGCATTTTGCGCCAAGTTCATCACAAACGCAGTTTTACCCATACTTGGGCGACCTGCAATCACAATCAAATCACCACGTTGCAAACCTGCTGTTTTTTCATCCAAATCTGTAAAACCAGTTGCAATACCTGTAACCTTACGCTGGTCTTCATAGCGCGCTTGAAGCTCTTTATAACCTTCTTGAATGAGCTCTTTTAAGCCCTGAAATGTTGGACGTGTCTGATTAAAGCTTTCAGCGACTGCAAGCATTTGTGTTTCTGACGCATCCAAATGTTCACTCACTGGTTTAATAGGATTCTCATAAACCTCATGAGAAATTTTAGAACACACTTTTAAAAGCTGACGCAAAATTGCCCGTTCGCGTACAATTTCTGCATAATGACGTACATTCGCTGATGTTGGAATCAACGAAATCAAATCACCCAAATAAGCTTCGCCACCACATTCATCAAGCTCTTTTGAACGCTCAAGATAATCTTTAACTGTCAGCGCATCCACAGGATGGCTTTCACTGGCTAAAGATTGAATCGCATTAAAAATTTTACCATTGGCTGCCACATAAAAATGAGCAGGTGAAAGTATGCCTTCGAGTCGCTCAAGAGCTTCTGGGTCAAGCATAATACCACCCAATACTGCACACTCGGCATCGCGGGCATGTGGAGGAACCCGCTCACGTAAACCGACTAAGTCACGTGGCGGGGTATTTCCACTTTCAATCAAGTACTTTCAGCTTCAACGTTGATTTTGATAGTTGCCATAACATCTGGATGCAAACGAACGCGGAATTCATGTTCGCCTACTTCTTTGATTGGCGCATCTTGTAAGATGTCGCGACGGGCAACATCGTATCCTTCTGCATTGATCAATACTGCCAACTCATTAGCACCAATTGAACCATACAAATGTGAGCCGTCTGAAGTTGCTCGAACAACAGTCAAATTCAGCGTAGACATCTTCTCTGCTTCAACTTGGGCAGCTTCAAACACTGTACGTTGTTGCGCTTCTAATACCGCACGGCGGCGTTCAAATACTTTGCGGTTGGCTTTGTCAGCAATCACCGCTTTGCTTTTAGGCAAAAGGAAGTTACGGCCATAGCCTGCGCGAACTTTAACTTCGTCACCGACATTACCAAGCCCTTCCACACGTTCCAAAAGAATTAATTCCATCATTTTTCTCCTGTTGTCGAAACCATGTTTCGACGAAAATTAAACCAAATATCAAGCAATCCTATGAGTACAAATAACACAACCACAAAGGACCAAAAAAATAACACCACATACATTACAACAATTGCATTCAACATATCTCGACTTTTCAGCCAAGCATGCGCCACCATCACACCTTGTACAGCCACCAAACCAGCCAAGACCAAGGAAGCATTGATGGTAAGGTACTGAATATCTCCAGTCGTAATGTTGGCTAAGCCCACCACAACTAGCAATATATACATCAGTTGTTTGGGTAAAAATAAGGTTAACATTTCGTCAACATTACCCTGGTAAAAGCCATACTTTATTGCGATTTTTCGCGCAAATATGATATCACCCCACCAACTAACCCAAAGACCCAACACCAACAGACCAGGGAAAATTTCCGCCATCATCTTTTGCAGTTGTTGAATCTGAGCAATGGCATCCACTTCACCCGGCTGTAAGCTTGCAATCATATTCTCAAACAAAGGTTTAAACAGCTGATTGACGAATACTTCAAGGCTCGCAGCATCTGAACTCAACAATAAAGCCAAGATCACACCAAAAAATAAACCTAGAGAAAGCAGCCAGGCTGCTTGCCCTAACCCTTGGCGCTGCATCACTACAGCAATCATCACTGGCAACAGCACAAATAGCCCCAAAAATAACAAGACCACATATAAATTACCAGATGACAGCAACAACAATGACACTGCCGCAATACCACCTACTTGCAGGCTATATTTCAACCCACCACCAAGCAGCACCAATGCAAATAAACCTGGCACTGCCAAGTTCAGCAGCGTACCCACCAACACAGCCAAAAAACCAAGCAGCGGAATGTTTCCAAACAGCATATTTAGCCAATACGCCGAAGTTAACATCATCACCACCAAAAACGCACAAGGCACCCGCTTTGTTAGAAAAAACTCAACCCCTTTTGGCATGGGTGTCGTTATTGGTGCAGGTGTTTGACTCATGTTTTACCTTTTGGCTCTATGGTAATGCAATCAATATTTACTTGCTGTGCAAAGGTGTGAAAGACAACAATGCCAAAATACGTGCGCGTTTAATCGCAGTTGTTAATTGACGTTGATGTTTTGCACAAGTACTTGTCACACGTGACGGAATGATCTTAGAACGTTCAGAGATGAACTGTCCTAACAACACTGGGTCTTTGTGATCAATGCTTAAACTTGTATCTGCACAAAATTTACAAAATTTACGGCGACGCTGAAATTTACCACCGCGGCCACCTGGGCCACCTGGAGCTCTGCGTTGTGGGCGACCACCTTCAGTGCGTGCTGCAGGACGTGCCGCAGGACGTGTTGGGCGGGAATCTGTTGCTGCGGAAGCTTCTTTTTTTACTTCTTTTTCTTCACTCATTCTTACTCTCCTCAATTATTCTGATTCATCTGTGTCAATGTGGCGAACCCAAACTTCAACCTGTCCCCATCGCTGCTGCCCATCTCGGCTATAATAACGGCGGCGGAGCTCTCCTCGGATAAAAACTGCTTTGCTTTTATATTTTATCAAAGCTTCAGCGAGTCCACCCTCTGCGCGAAGTGGCATCGGTTGCTCATCTATCATTGTGGCTCTTTGTTGCCCCAAGTGTGGACGTTCAACGTTTAAAGATGCGACAACTGCAAGGCTTCCATCTGGCATCCAGCGATCATGAATGTCGTTTACGACACCATAAAGCTCGACAGTATTAAGCTTTTGCTTCTTCAGTTTTTTCCTCAGCCTTTTCAGCCTTGGCTTCTACTTTTTCTTCAGCTTTTTCACCAGATACCTTCTTCGCTTCTGCTGCTACAGGCACTTCTGCCTTTGCATCTTCAGTAGCTGAGGTTTCTTCAGTTGCAGCAGTCGCTTCAGACTTCTCACTTTCAGCAGCTTTAGACTCACCAGCTGCAGCAGCAGTGCGGCGACGCAACAATGGCGATGGTTCATCAGATAATTCCGTAATACTTGTGGTTAAAAAGCGTAAAATACGCTCATCCAAACGCAATGTTTCATCAATAAGTTTGGCTGCATCAGCCCCACCATCAGTGACAAGCAAAGCGTAATGACCGCGGTTACGTTTTTGGATAGAATAAGCAAGTGGACGTGCGCCCCAATATTCGCGTTTAACGATGCGGGCTCCTGCTTTTTCGATTTTCTCAACCAATTCATTGGTAAGAATCTCGGTGTTTTCCTGAGATACATCAGGGTTTACGATAAACACTGTTTCGTAATACATAGCGCTCCTCTTGGCATGACTATCCATAGTTGATAGTCTTTACTCTGAAACATTTTTAGGCGCGTCCAGAGCAAGGTTATTTTAGTTTCACTGCATTTCACAGCGAGCGGCAAACTATAGCTTGCATTTAAATTGTCAAACTCAAGCATTTGCACACAGTATTTTTTTAACCTCTAAAGAAAACGGCCACCGAAAAAGGCAGCCGCAAGCCAGAAAAGCTTTATCTCACAAATAATCAGTTAATCGTGATCTTCTTCTTTTTTATCTTTACCCATACCTTTGTGTTCTTTTTTCATCGTTTTCGCCGCTTTGAGCTCTTCTCGTGTTAACATACCATCACCATTGGTATCTGCCATAGAGAATCGTTTTGCTGCAGCTGCGGCATGTTCTTGCGCACTTATTTGACCATCACCATTGGTATCCATCATTTTCATATAATGCTTAGCGCCACCACCCTCAGCCTGCGCTGAAACCGGCATCATCAAAGCAACAACTGCTATAGAAAACAAACCTTTTTTAATATCTATTTTCATCATTCTCTCCTCTTTTATAGTACTATATTCACCTCAAACAACAACACATCATAAATATGAATGCGATAAAAGTCTCGCATCATTCATCACTGGCAACTGAAAAAGTCTAAATTTGCTTCAAAAAGAACTCACGCGAAATATTTTCAGCACCTAAGCTGCACAAATGTGTTGTGGTCATCTGACAATCAATCATTTTAATACCTGAATCCATTGCCCAATCACATAAGTAGGACATTGCCATTTTTGAGCCATCGCGTTGTGTGCTAAACATCGATTCTGCAAAAAACACATGCCCCAAGCGAACGCCATATAAACCGCCAATAAGCTCATCCCCATCATAAACTTCAAACGCATGAGCATAACCTAAAATATACAAACGCAAATAGGCTTCTATCATCTCTGGTAAAATCCAAGTCCCACCCCATGAGCCATCCTTTTCTCGCCGAGGTTTTGCACATGCCTGAATCACAGCCTCAAAATCCTTATCCATAAAACACTGGTAGCGCATTTGCTTCAAGCGACGTTTCAATCGCCTTGAACGATGAAAATTTTCTGGAAAAAGCACAGTACGTGGATTGGGCGACCACCACAAAATTGGCTCACCCTCGGCATACCAAGGGAAAATACCTGAACCATAAGCTTCAAGCAGTGTTTCGGGGTTTAAGTCGCCACCCACAGCCAATAAACCATCTTCATTGGCTTGGCTTGGATGTGGAAAACGTGAATTAGAGGCTGTCATGATGCCAAAGCATAGGTAAATATTTGACATGCATCATCTGTTTTTCAGTATCACCCCTATGAATGTAGATATTTGTACTCCCAGAAGCTTGCAAAAAACGCCTAATTTATCTTTACAAGAACTCTATGACTTGCCTGAAAATGAGGTCATAGAACGTATTATCAGTTTACGTAAAAGCTTAGGTGATCAATTGCTTATTTTAGGTCATCACTACCAACGTGAAGAAGTCATTGCTTTTGCAGACATCACTGGCGATTCCTTAAAACTCGCCCAGGAAGCAGCCAAAACCACTGCGCCTTTCATCATCTTCTGCGGCGTGCATTTTATGGCCGAGATGGCAGATGTACTCACTTCTGATGAACAAGTTGTGATTTTGCCAGACCCTGCCGCAGGCTGTTCAATGGCAGACATGGCCAATGATGAACAAGTAACGCGTTGCTGGTCAGAGCTAGCGCAAATCTTAAACCCCGATGAACAAGTGACGCCAGTAACCTACATCAATTCCACAGCCGCACTCAAAGCCTTTTGTGGCGAACACCAAGGCATTGTTTGCACATCGGGCAATGCCAAACGTGTCATGTCTTGGGCTTGGGGCAAACGGGAAAAGATTCTATTTTTCCCCGACCAACACTTGGGTGAAAACACGGCCCTAACCATGGGCATTAGCGATGAAGACATGATTATCTGGGATCCCTTCAAACCTATGGGTGGCAATAGCGAAGAATCCATCAAACATGCAAAACTAATTTTATGGAAAGGTTTTTGCTCGGTTCACCAGCTTTTTAAAGCTGAACATGCCGCCACCATGCGCAACAACCATCCTGACATTCAAATTTTAGCTCATCCAGAATGCTCACGTGAAGTTTGTGAAACTGCCGACTTTGTAGGCTCCACTGAAGCGATTATGAAGCATGTACAAGATGCCCCATCAGGCAGTAAATTTACCATTGCAACAGAACTTAACTTGGTCAACCGCTTGCGTATTCAACACCCCAACAAACCGATTTGGTTTTTATCACCAACTGTCAGTATGTGTTCGACTATGTTTCGTACCGATCCACAGCATTTATGCTGGTCTTTACAAGCCATTGTTGGCGATAAAAAATACCATCGCGTTACCGTGCCTGCATCCCAACAAGCCATGGCACTTGCCTCACTTCATGCCATGTTAGAGTTGGGATAAAATGGCATCCATGCTTCCATTTCTTTCCACCATCTCTCTTTTTTTGCTTTTAACCGTCTCGGCATCGGCTGCAAGTTATGAGGAGATGAACCTTAAAATTCAAGTCTTTGAAAAAACAGGCCAAGCTCGTTTTGCGCCTGCAAGCATGAAACGTGTCTCCGCTTATCAAGGGGCGTCCATGCTAGCCTTTGAGCAACAAAAAAAAGGTGGCTTTGACGTTAACACCGCAGAAACAACCCAAACAAAACCACTCACTGATGCAATTACCCAAACCCTGCAAGCACTTGAGCTTGCAAAAAGTAATGCCCTAGCATTCAGTGCTACATTTCCTGACCTGCTGACTTTGGAGATAGAAGCAAACAAAGCTTTTGTATACCACCATAAACCACAGATGCAGCCCGACGAAGGTGTGCGCAATTTATTGGAAAAAGCACAAAGTTTCATGCATGCCGCCATTGTCAGTTCCGAAAAAGGTGAGCTAAACCAAGCGCGGCAAGCCGCTCAAAAAGCCGAAATTTATTATAACAAATGCATTGATTTGGCCATGAATGGATTGGTTGAACAAACCAAACATGCTGTTTCACAAGCCACAAACATGGGTGCAAAAAATTACGCACCACGAACTTGGACCATTGCTGACACAGAACTAGCATTGTTAGAAGGCTACAATCAAGATTTGCAACGCCCAATTGAAAAGCGTGAAGGTCTACCCCGCCCTAAAAATATTGGTTATGCTTTAGAAATGGCGGTGTACGCTCAAAAAATAGCGATTCAAGTAAAAGAGTGGCGGCGCGACAATGGTAGCCATGAAAAACTTGCTTTAACTTTACGTAAAGAACATTTGGACATCGCACAAGCCTTAGCCCTGCCTTTGGACTATCATAAAGTAGGCATTGATATTGATGCACAAACCTTGGTGCAATATGTGCAACAGCTCAAACAAACATTAACGAAAGAGCGTTTGTTACATACCGAGAAAATCAAGATCATGCAAAACAATTTTGACGCAACTTTAAATCAACACTTACAAGAACAGCGGCTTAAAGATCAAGAAGCTTTTCAATCCAAGCTAAGTAATATCAAGTCTGCATTCAGCACCAAGCTTGAGCAAGAAACCTTTGAAACCAATCGCCAAAAGAAAGTGCAGAGTTTGTTTAAGCCCGACGAAGTAAATATCATTGCAAGCTTGGATGGCTCATTAATCATCCGTGCAACAACCATTCAGTTTGCCCCCAACAGCAGCAAGGTAGACAGTCGCTACTATGATTTTTTAGGCCGCGTCAAAGAAGCTCTAATGATGTACCCCGATCGCCAAATCAAAATCGAAGGCCATACCGATAGCGTAGGTGATGAAAAAGCCAACCGCGCCTTATCGCTACAGCGTGCCGAAGCTGTACAAGAATTCCTTGTTGTGGCCGGCATAGATGCCAATCGTATCCGTGCCTTAGGTTTTGGTGAAGTTAAACCCATCGCCAGTAATATGTATAAACAAGGCAGAGCTATGAATCGGCGCATTGATATCATCATTCAAGCACCCAAATGAATGATATTACAGCACTAGAACAACAATTTGAGGCACTTCTTCAAAGCTCAAAACTGAACACCCCAAGCAAACAACGTGTGCTCAGTGAAGCCATTGCCATGCTTGCTGATGATATTCACGAAGCAGACTTAAAAATGGTAGGCAAAGTATTACACGAAATCCGCCAAGGTCTTGAAATTTTCAGACCTTACAAGGCTTGGCGCAAGGTCAGTGTTTTTGGCTCTGCGCGCACAAAACCAGAACATCCGCAATACCAACAAGCCAAAGCTTGTGGCAAAGCCTTAAAAGATGCTGGTTTTATGGTTATCACAGGTGGTGGGGCTGGTTTGATGCAGGCTGCCAATGAAGGTGCTGGCCGTGATATTTCGTTTGGCATTGGCATTAACCTACCCATGGAACAAGAGCCCAACCCCATTGTTTACAATTCACCCCGCAACTTTGAATGCCAATACTTCTTTACGCGCAAACTCTTTTTTCTCAAAGAGAGTGACGCTGTAATCTTAACACCTGGCGGCTTTGGCACATTTGATGAAAGCTTTGAACTACTCACTTTACTACAGACTGGCCGCAACCCACCTATTCCTGTGATTATGCTTGAAGCTCCCGGTGATGATTTTTGGGGGCCTTTCTTAAAATCATGGGTGCGTCGATTGCTGGATGATGGTTTAATCAGCCCTGATGATATGGGTTTGATTTATCACACTGATGATGCCATAAGTGCCGTTAAACACATTGAAAAATACTATGTCAATTACCACAGTTTTCGTTATGTGGGAAAAACAGTGCTTTTGCGTCTTAACAATGCATTGTCAAAAAATGCTTTAGAGCGCTTAAACGCTGAATTCTCTCACGTCTTACACGACAACACCACCATTGAGCAGGTTTTTGCTTGGCCAGAATCTGATGATGTGCAATTTGCACATTATCCACGCCTGCGTTTAAGGCTAAAACATCGTCGCATGAGTATTTTACCACCACTTATACAACGCATGAATGCATTGTATTTACAAGAGCACCCCTAAAATCAAATGAAAATACAAAAGCTTTTATGGATTATATTATTTAATGTCTTCATCATTGTTTGTGAAATCGTATTTGGTTTTATCGCCAACTCTTTTGCCTTAATTGCAGATGCCCTACACAACACTGGTGATGTCATTGCAATTATCGTGACCTATATCGCCTTGAAAGCTGGAACAAAACAAGCAAGCTTCCAATATACATTTGGTTTTTTAAAAGCTGAGATGATGGCCGCATTTGTGAACACGATGTTTTTATTTATGACTATGTTTTACATGATTTATATTTCTTTTTCTCGCCTGTTTAATCCAGAGCCTATTGAACCCAGCTATATGATTATCGTAGGTTTGATTGCCGTGCTTGCCAATGGTTTCAGTGCTTACCTACTTTATCACATGGGTGTCTCAACATGTGCTGAGGGCAGCCATCATCACAATCACAACCATGGTGATGCCAATATCAAATCGGCATATTTGCATATGTTAAGTGATGCATTGATTTCTTTTGGTGTTGTGATTGCTGGTATTTTTATTTATTTTTTCAAAATTTATAGTCTTGATGCTGCATTAACCATCATATTTTCATTGTATATTATTAAACATGCCTATCCTTTATTAAAAGATAGTTTTTTATCTTTAATGGATGCCAATGCTCACATCATTTCTCAACAAGAATTAAGTACGCTGATTCAAAGCGAACCCCACGTTTTAGAATTTCACGACTTACACATCACAAACCCAAGCTCAAAACAGCATTTCATCTCATTTCATGTCGTCATTGATGATATATTATTAACATTGCAAGATATAGAAGGAATCACAGCTCGCATAAAACAAAAACTCAATACCCACGGTTTTACACATACCATTATTCAAGTCGATTCAAAAAGTAAGCTGCAACATCAAAACCACTGCACGCTCAAAACATGATTGCTTAAATCACTTCCATTTCAATAGTGCGGGATATGCAATAACGATGCGGCTTGTTCAAGGGCAAATTTCTTAAAAGCCTCAGGAATCGCTGCAAAACGTTTGCCTTGGCGATATACAATATGCCACTGACGTTTGATAGGAAAATCTTCAACCTCTAAAACAACCAAGCGTTTGAGTGCCAATTCCATTTCAATGGTATGCAAGGATACAATGCCTAGGCCAAGCTCAGCCATCACAGCCTGTTTGATGGCTTCTGAGCGATTCATCTCCATGCCTGCTATCAATTCCAAGTTGTGTTCATTAAAAAAACGATCTGTTGCCATGCGTGTGCCAGAATCTGCTTCGCGTACAATAAAAGGTTCATTTGCCAACGTGGATAATAATATCGGTTGTTTATGCACCATAGGATGGGTTGGTGATGCAATCACCACCAAAGGATTATCTATAAATGGAATGCCCACCAAATGGTGACCTGATGGCGGCCTACCCATAATCGCCATATCTGTTCGATTGTGTTCCACTGCATCCACCAAACCTGAGCGATTGGTCACATCCAAGGTAATTTCAGCGCGCGGAAACTCACGCCTGAAAGCTGCAATCAATTGCGGCGCAAAATAGTTGGCTGTCGATGCCATGGTAAGATGGAGTCTACCGCGTTCCACACCTTTAAGCTCTTCAAGCATCAAAGCCGCTTCATCGATTTGATGTGCAATAGACTTGGCATAATGCAAAAGCTCGTCACCTGCTTCTGTTAAACCAATTCTTTTCCCTACACGCTCAAACAACGGCATACCCACAATCTCTTCGAGTTGTTTGATTTGCATGGAAACAGCAGGCTGGGTAAGGAATAAAACCTTGGATGCAATGGTATAGCTTTGATGCTCAGCAACCGTTGCAAATATTTTTAATTGTTTAAAAGTGAATGGCATGCGATAATAGTATAAGGAAAACTTATGCATGTCATCACAAGCTTTAATTCGACAAGCAGTTGATCGCCCCTATACTTCCACGCATGCGGCACTGTCGCTAGTTTTTAACGAAAAGGAGAATACCTATGGCTAAAGGCTATAATGCTGGTGTTAAAGAATACCGCGATACATATTGGATGCCTGAATACACACCTAAAGAGACTGATCTTTTGGCTTGTTTCAAAATCACACCTCAAGATGGTGTACCTCGTGAAGAAGTAGCAGCTGCTGTTGCCGCAGAATCATCAACTGGTACTTGGACTACAGTTTGGACCGATCTACTAACTGACTTGGATTATTATAAAGGACGCGCTTACGCAATTGAAGACGTGCCT
>JAJFLD010000138.1 GCA_021772875.1 Ghiorsea sp.
GTGTTCAGCTCACGCATGGAGGCAAAAGATGGCCAAACAGGATTTGATTTTACAGGAACCTACACCAACATTGTGAAACACGAATTGATTGCCTATAGCTTTGAAGATCGCACAGCACAGGTTGTCTTTGTTCAAGATAAAGAAGGTGTTCAGGTCAGCATTAGCTTTGATGCTGAAACAACCTATCCTGTTGCGCAACAACGCGATGGATGGCAAGCCATTCTCAACAATTTCAAACGCCATGTTGAGGCCAGCTAATCACTGCACACAAAAAGCCATACCAATCAATGCCGCAATAACCAAACAAATACAAGCAACACACCAGCAAGGAATAAAATGAGCAAGGTGAACTACCGCAAAGCGCTTTTAGATAAAATAGAAACACCCCTACATCAAGCTCAGATAGCGGCTGGCTCAGTGATGACATCTTACATATCCGCAGGCAAAGGCTCACCCGTCATCTTATTGCATGGGGCTGGAGCTGGGGCTGTTACTTGGTATCCAACCATTGATGCCCTCGCTGAATCATTCCATGTGATTGCTCCAGACATCGTGGGTTATGGTGAATCGGAAAAACCCAATGGCGCATACGACAGACCATACTTTTCAGCATGGTTAAAAGCATTTTTGTCGGCATTGGAAATACCCAAAGCCCATATCGTCGCCTTTTCTCAAGGTGGCGCAATTGCGCTTGAGTTTGCCTTGGATCATGCTGAGCATGTTGATAAGCTTGTGTTGGTTGATGCAGGTGCACTTGGCGCAAAACCATCACTGCTACCCTTTATTGGCATGTTATGGATGAACAGTGCACCCTCACGTTTGGCCAATTGGTTTTTCTCGCGCTACTTGCTCTTTAACCCCAAAAATAGAGATGCCAATCATGGTTTTTATTCCATAGAAATACTCAAGCGCCAAGGTGGTAAACATGCATTTACGCAAGGCCGAGGTGCTGCTGTTTCTGCAATACCTGAAACATCCCTTCGCCAAATCAAACATCAAACACTCATCATCTGGGGTGAAAATGATAGGTTGTTTTCCATGGCATATGGCAAGAGAGCAGCTAAAATTTTTCCCCACGCAAAGTTTTATGGCATTCAAAAAGCTGGGCATTTGTCTTTGATGGATCAACCCGATATTTTTAATCAAACACTTCTTGAATTTTTAAACCCTTAGCGTGTCACATCTTTAACACTCAGTGACAGATAAAAGAAATCTCAAATAAACCTTTCCGACAGTCAGGGTGTATCGCGGTAAAAATAATTGCGTAGCAGAAAAGGAACCAACAGCGTCGTTAATAAACTCATCAATACAATCGCCACGTATGCAGGCTGCGCAATGGCACCAGATTGAAGTGCAATAAGCGCAACGATCATAGCCACCTCACCGCGTGGTATCATGCCCACGCCTACAATCATCGCTTCGCGAGGTTTCATGCCCATCAGCCAAGCAGGAAGCCCACAACCAAGCAGCTTGGTGACAACGGCCATCAAGGTTAAAGCAAGTGCAAACCCTACAAGCTCGGCATTAAAGGCTTGAATATCGGCCAGCACCCCCAAAGAAATAAAGAAAATCGATCCAAATACAATTCTCAAGTATTCAGCGCCCTCTTTAAAAGAACGGCTATTTTTAAGCGTGATAGCTTCGAGTGAAACACCTGCCACAAAAGCGCCAACAATAGCAGAAAGGCCAATCATTTCTGCCACCATGGCATATAAAAACGCAATCATCATCACCGCTGCAAACACAAAATCAGGATACTTTTTAGCAAATGGGCTTGCATCAACCTTAGATATCAATCGACTAAACACTTTAATACCCAAGAAAGCACCAACACCCAAAAACAAAACTGCGCCAAGAATCGATTGCCCAATAGATGGCAACGAAAGTTCTCCATTTGAAATTTGCGTAGCCACAGATAAGGCCAACAGCGCCAAAATATCATCCAAAATCGCCGCACCAATAATGGCTTTGGCAGTATCTGTATGCAGCTTGCCCAGCTCTCGCAGCACATCTGCAGTAATGGCGATGCTGGTGGCTGTCAGCGCCACGCCAACAAGGATGGCTTTGCTCGGCTCAAAGCCAAAAACAAGTGCCAGCACATAACCACCTACCCACGGCACAATCACACCCAGCAATGCAATCACTGCATAACGCATAGAAATAATTTCGCGCGGCTTAAACTCAAGCCCTGTTACAAACAGTAAAATCACTGCCCCTAATGTCGCGACATTAGAAACAAAGTCCGTGTACGTCACCCAACCTAAAACACTGGGGCCAATGATAAGACCAAGAATAATCTGACCGACAACGCCAGGTTGTCGAATCCATGAAGAAAGAAGATAACCACCAAGGGCTGTAAACAGCAGCAGGCTCATTTGCATTTCAATATGTTGCATCAACCACCCATTTCCACAGCTTTATGTCATCAAAAAAATTGCCGTCGCACATCTTTCATGCATGGTGCGTATTAAACTTTATCTTTGAACAAGTGTAAATCTTCACTGCACAGTGTTATATGGCAATGCCACCATGCACCAACAACACATCTTGATGCATAGCTACAATAAAAAATCAGCTCATCAGAAATCTTTAGTCGCCTATTCAGATTGCTTTACCTTGTCGCACCCGTTTGCTGTATTGCCCTGGCGTGATTTTGGCGATTTGTTTGCATTCTCTGGTCATGTGCGCTTGGTCTGTAAATCCTTGCTGAAGTGCTAAATTCACCAGATCAATATCAGGCTTGCATTTTAAGGTGTTGAGCGTTTTTTTAACACGCAGAATTCTTTGATAATGTTTTGCTGTCATGCCCATCCATCGTTTGAACTGGCGCTCAAGCTGACGTTGGCTAAGCGGAATACCTTCGCTTAGCTGCCCAGGCCTTTTGCTGCTTTGCACAGCGCTAAGCGCTTGCAGCAAGGAAGCTGGAGCCACATCAGAGAAATCTATGGCGATGTTTAACCATCGATAAAGCGCAACCATACGTCTGTAATGCCCTTTTGTTTGCATGAGTTGTGTACACAAGGCATGCAGCGCAAAGGGAGTCTTATCATCAACCTTCATCGCAGTGGGCTGATCATAAAGTGTTCCCAAAACGCCAAAGCCAATCGCTGGATGAAAACGGAAACCAACCAGTTGCGAGCCCGGCGGCAAAGTGATGGACTGAGACTCTTTTTTCACAGGAAGAAAAACCACCCCTGAAGCAAATGCAGTGTCACCCAAATAAATAGGCCCCTTCAAATTAAACAAAATACCACTGCCCGCATCGCCATGCAGCCATTGTGTGGTATCCGTTAAAGCATCTGCTGCAACCGATGCCGACCACACAGCCTGAACATAAGCAGACAAGCGCCCTTGGGGTTGAAAAATCTTAAGAACAAAGGACGCGTCTTCCAATATATCATCCCACCTAACTTGCTTTGTAGCTGCCTACCTCAGGTTTAAAGGTTTTGGCAATACGATTCCAACTGTTAATCGCGTTTACAGCAATTGTCAAATCAAGCAAACATGGTTCACCCAGCATATCCAAGGCTTTTTGATAGCTTGCATCATCTACAGGCTGACCTGAAGTGATAAGCTCTGCCCACGCTAAAACACCCTTCTCCAGCTCAGAATAAAACGGCATTTCCTGCCAAGCACTTAAGCCATAAAGCCGCTCCGCGCTCTCCCCATGTTTAAGCGCATCTTTGCTATGCATATCAATACAATATGCGCATTGGTTGATTTGAGAAACGCGAAATTTTACCAACTCCCAAAGTTTTATCGTCATCCCATGCTGCCCAGTAAATTGTTGGCTCAGATAACTTTCCTGCTCAAGTAAAATCTCCATGGCTCGTGGTGAGGTGGCAAAATAATTTAATCGTTGCGTCATCATACTTCTCCTTAGTTAAAAAAACTTGTGGAGCCAAGCTATGTATGCCCAAGGAGATATATTGCAAATTTTCGACATCATCCGTGCCAGATTTCAACTGCTTACGAACTTATGCGAGGAAACGCATCATTTCTTTTTGCTCGTTGCTTTTGCGATGCCAATGCTTTCTCTTGCCCAATCTAACAATTCATCTGGATTTTCAAGCAACTCAAAAGGCACTTCGAAATACCTTTTCACCAGCCTTTCCCCATTTTTCGTCATATAAGAAAATGGTTTCATTTCATGTTTTTCATACATTACTCTGGTCTTGTCATCCACCACAAAATACAAGCTATTGCCCATAATCATCGCAAATTGCACACCATCACTTTTGATGCCATACCCACCAAAGAATTTACTTCCCTCAATCGCTGCAACAGGCTCAAGCAATGCCATAATGTAGGCAATAAATTCTTTACTCGCACTCATGGCCTACCCTCCTTTCACCCCAGCACCATAAAGACACTTTATTTTCTTATTCTTTTGTTGTTGGACATTAAGCTCTAAATTAAACGTGTCCAATCTTACCCGTTTAAAATGCTCATGATTTGACAGACGCGTTGTTTCCTTGTCTGATAAGCAATATCTAAATGAAGATTCCTTGTTTGCTGCTTAATATGCAATATCAAGGAAATCAAGGGCGTATATAGGAGGGTAATACATGGACAATCAAGTACACGTATTACCAAGTTAGGCGT